>CAZKOC010000004.1:12873-26961 GCA_964554275.1 uncultured Weeksellaceae bacterium | reverse complement strand
GCAAAAGAGTACATAGAAGAAGTTAGCAACTCATTACCCTGTGCTATAGACTTTGTAGGCGTTGCGGTACTTGGTGCTATAAGTGGTGCAATTGGTGGTACTCGTGAAGTAGAAACAATGAGTGGACACAGACAATCTGCAAATTTATATTTGGCTATTATCGGAGAGCCGAGTTCAAAAAAATCACCTGCTTTGAGCAAAGCAAACTTTGTGGTTGAATGGAAACAAACAAAAGCAAAAGAAGATTACGGCAATGAAATGCGTGCATATAATACAGCATTGTCAATTTGGGAAAACACAAAAAAAGAAGAACGCGATGAAAAACCTGAAAAGCCGATGATGAGACAATTTTTTGTTTCTGATTTTACAATGGAAGTTTTAAGCAGTATTTTATCAAATAACGATAGAGGTATTATGGTAATTGCAGATGAGTTGGATTCTTGGTTGAGAAGTATGGGACAATACAAAGGTGGAAAAGGCAATGATAAACAGAAATGGCTTACAATGTGGAATAGAGGCAGTTTAAAGGTAGATAGAAAAGGTGATGAACCAATTTATGTAAAGCGTCCTTTTGTTACAATCATTGGTGGTATTCAGCCCGAAGTGTTACGAGTTTTTGCAGGTAAAAATGTTCGTGACGGATTTATTGACAGATTTTTATTTGCATTCCCTGAACGAATGTTGAAGTATTCTAATGAGCGTGTTTCTCCATGGGTAAGGGATAATTATTTCAAGCTGATTAAGGAATTATATGACTATGAACTAATGACTGCTAAAAAAAGTACAGAAGAAAATGGTAGGGCTGTGGATAATAATGATGCTATTGTTATTCACTTGGATGAAGATGCAAACAGGTTGTGGGATGAGTGGAATATTGCACTAATAGAAGAAATGAGCAATCCGTTTTTTCCGTATTATTTAGAGGGTGCTTGGGGTAAATTAGCAGGTCATACATTACGCTTTGCACTAATTTTTCACTGTCTGAATAACAGGAGTCGGGGTATTTCAAAATTTGTAACCGCAGAAGATATGCAATGTGCATTCAAATTAAGTGACTATTTCAAATATCACATCTACAAAACAATGAACTATTGCAATGATTCAGAAATTGATATTAGTGTTAATAGTATTTACAGTAGGGCTAAAAAGAATGGTGGAAGTATAACAATGCGTGAAGTCTATAAAAACAAAATCGGTGGATGCAGAACCCCGGATGATGTGAAGAAAATTTTTGATGAATTGGAAATGAGGAAATTAGGTAGAGTTGAACGCAAAACTCCGTCTAATGGTGGTAGAACATCAATTGTATTCACTATTGGAGATTTTTAGTAGCATACATACGCTATCCAAATGCGCTCCAATTGAAAGACAACCGCAGTACAACCGAATAGCTTTGATAGTGATTTTTTTCTTCAAAGCTCTTTTTATCAGCAATTGGATAATGATTGTCTAACGTATGGATAGCGGTTGGCACACGATTGGCAGAGCTGAAAATCTTTTGAAATTATTATCTACATTAGCTTTGAGCTATTTCACACATCGAATGGGAATTGTGACAGTTGAATTTTGAAGTTTACTATTACACCCATTACATTCCAATCTGCCTACTCATAATATGCTGCAATCAGCAGAAACCGTATTTTAAGCTACTTAGGGGACACAAAATCAGATTCACGATAGAAATATCATTGTAGCAATTTGATGCTATAGAAATAGCCTGAAATGCTTTTTTTTTGCTCTCTATAGGTATTGGCTTTCCATTGGCAAGGATAAAAGTGCTTGAAACCGCTATCTGGAAACTGTTACAATAGGGTCATAGCGCACCAATACTAAATTGTGGAGGAATCCCCCTGAAAAGCAGGAGTAATAATTTTTCTCTGAAAACCCTGTTCCATTACTTTAGCCACTTCTTGGTTGTTTGTTATGAAAGAACAGAAAAACATACGGAAAGCTATTATACATGCACGTTTCAGAAGGAGAGAAAGTGGATGGTTCTATGTTCCCTGGTTGAATCTCAATGGAATCTGGCTTAGTGATGCGGGCTTTAGCCCGGGAGATGCTATTGAGATAATAGTAAAAAGAAAAATGCTTATTATCAGGAAAATTACTCAATCAAAAGAAATACATGATAAAACTTAATATAGGGAGATTTGCAATTTGCCATTATCTGTTTTCTAATTTTTTCTATCTTCTTTTCCCCCTTTTCACAAAAGTAAATGACCGTTATTTTCTGCTAAAGACCCTTTTAATCTTCTTAACTCCTTTGGTGAGTTATCAGAATTATATTTAATAATATTCACTAAAGGCAACACCATTCCTGTATGTCATAATCAACAGAAACCGCATTTCAGGCTACTTGTAGCTATTTTATTTGCAGAGACGACACATTATCATCTGTAGTAAAAAAATGTCCGGGATGAGCAAAAAGTATAACAAGTGAAATCTTTGTAGAGAGTATCGTATTTTTTAGTTATCTAACTTTACGTTTCCCCCTTTTGTTAAGCTTTATTTCAATTTTAATATCTCTTTCAATAAGTTCTTCTAATTCCTTTCTTCCTAATTCGACAACTAAGAATGCTATTTTTAAATTGTTAGAGATATGGTCATTTACCATTCTTTCAAATTGGTCTGGAAATTTCTGCTTTGTTGTAGCTTGAACAAATCCAACTTTATCTGAAAATAAAACTTTCCCTATAGTTCTGCGGATACTATGATTTCTGCTGTCAAGTAAATCATACATCCTTCCTCTGATATTGCCTGTTTCACCGACATATATTATCTCATCTTTTTCTTTTAAAGCATAAACACCAGCTTGCGAGGGAAATTGAGAAGCCCATTGTCTTGTTAGAGATATTTCTTTCCAATTGTTTTGGTTAAAAAGTGCATTTTTTAAATTCGATAGGTAGTGTTCAATTTCCATATTCTTTTTACTTAGCTGTTTTATAAATTGTTTTGATAAAAAAAACTTGTGTATTTGGTTCATGATAGAAGACAAATTTCATCTTATAACCTTCATCTAAATTTATGTGACTTATATATGTTAAGTTGTCAATAAATTCTCCTTTCTCAAAGTAGAATGCCCTAATTGCTAATTCAATAATCTGACTTGGATTAACCAAGTTATTATTGTCTTTTCCCGTTGATAACGGTGCTCCTTGATAACTAAAATGTTTCAGCGCATGAAAAATTCCTCCCACAAATTCATATTTTCTCTTCTTGTGTTTTACTGGTTTCAAATGTCGAAATAAATCTAATCTCAAAATCTTATCTGGAATTTTACCCTTATCATTCTCAATAATGTAACAAAAATTTTCATTTTGTAATATTCTAATTATATTTTTTGTTCGTCCGTATAAAGGTTCTATCTTATTTATGGCATGAATAACGCTTATTGCATTACCTGTTCCAAAGTTTAGTGGAAATTGTTTTATAGCTTCAAGTAATACACCGTCATAAATTATACCTCTAAAAATATTTGTCCCTACAGCATAGAAGTATCTTTCTTTAATATTATAAACTGTATAGTTCTGAGGTGGGAAACCAGCTTTCGCATAGCCTTTTTTCTCATGCCTCATTAATCCCATCGCTTTTTCTTCAATGAATTTACGAGCAGTTAAGAAGTCCTGATAATTCATAATAAGAATTAAATTAATTATGCACAGCTAATTTAGTGCTAAATAATAATATTTCTCTTATGAAAACTATCATATTGTAGTTTCAGATTTCTTAACCCTATTTCATTAATCAACTCCTCCACTTGCTTACTGAGCTTTGCTCTTTGCTTAGCACTAACAGAAAAACCAATCCGCAAAAAATAATACTGAATAGAAAAGTACTTCTTGAAATCAAAATTGAGCACATCCAAATCAACATCATCAATCAATGATGTAGCTTTCTCTTTTTTATCATTAAAAAATAAAGTCATTGCTCTTACAATGATAGCAGCAGTACTATATCCGTCTTTCCAGGCTACATTTTGTGTGAACTGCAAAGGATATTTCTGTTGTAGCTCATAAGCTATATCAGCCATTCCAAATAGATTCAGAAAATCACAGAGGATAAAAACAAAGATTTCATAATTATCTATTTCAAAGCGTTTGTTTTGATGCTGTTCCAATAGGTCAAAAGCATTTCTTTTCAGTTCTGAAACAACATCATCATTATTTTGAGACTTAGCGTATGTCATTTTTAATCCCAATACCCTTGCTTCCAATGGCCAGATTACGCCATACTCTTTGCGCATTTCGGGAAGTACATTATCAATAATAGACAAGTAGCGTTTCAAATCTTTTATCTTTCCAGTAAGTATGCATCTCATTCCCTCTACTGCATTTCCAAACACTTTATAGTGTGAAACATTGGTATGACGCAAGAATAAGCGCAATCCTCTAAAATACCAGTCCTTACCTAAGTTATCATACATAGGATGAAAAGAAATCACATACTTCATTGCTATTTCACTACGATGCATTTCTGATGAAAACTGTTTGAATACTGCTTCATTAGTTAAAATAAATGAAGCAAAACTCCTGCCCATCTTTTCATACCAGTAGTGAGCATCATCTAATTTCTCTACCTTTTTATCAGGAAAATAAAAAGGTTTTATCAATGACCAGTTAAATGCAGGTTCATTGATAATATCATTCTCCAAAGCATTCAGAAAATCACCCCAATCATTATACCCTATATACCTGCAAAGTATGTTCTTGCTTTGTATGGAAATATCATTGCACTTAGCTAATCCCCAGAAACGGCGTATAGTCTGATACCCCAATGACTGTTGGGTTGTTTCCAATATTCTGCCTGATAATTGCTGACTGGAGTATTTGTCAATAATTCTTTGTCCGAAAACTTTTTCTACCTGTTTTCTTAATTGTGCTTTTTCTTTTTGCATCGCATTTACCTGATTAAAATATCACGAATATATCATTGCTTTTTGCTGTTCAGATAACTGTACCCGATTGTACCCGAAAATCATGTTAATCCTTTCCATCTTTGGGGTAAAAGCATACATCACATCTGCTTGCAATTGTATTCACTTTTCTAATCACTTTTTTATGGAATTTGACTTTCACGATGATTTACTCAATAATAAAAATGCTGACCTGCATAGCAGAATGGCAACGCTGAAAGATTATATAAACATTGGATATACTCCTAATGAAGCATTGTCTATGGCAGGATTGAAATCAGAAGATTTAGAACAATTTCCCAAATTAAAGCAACAGTATTTTCCATCTGGACATGATAAAACAGCGACTAAAGGAGATGGAGGGCACATCTTTGATGAAGAACACGATAGTGATTTTCTTGAATGGGAGAAATACGACTATTTTAAAACATTAGGTGGCGGAGCAGAAGCAAGGAAGCTTACTGCGCAAGTATTCGAAATAACAGAAGATGAAATTTTAGCTATCATAAAAAAATATGATGGAGCAATTCAGAAAAACCAAAATGGTGCAGTATTATGGGACGGATTTTGTCCTGAAAGCAAGTTAAATAATGCAGAAGTAAGAATGCGGTTAAATCAGGATGATTTTTATGAAAGCGAAGCAACAGGCTTGCAGATTGCTGTAATAGGTGTAAATGCGGTCATACTTAAACATAGAGGTAATAGAAAGTTTCGCAATACGCTGTCTTATGCTGATAGTATAGAAAATGGGCAGGTATTAAGTCCTCAAAATATGGATAGAATACCATTTAATGACGGAGCTATATTCAACAATCATCAGGAACTAAAAGAATACATACAAGGCATCCCTGTTCACTCCTCTGTAACTACAAAACCGTTTGTATCTGATACAGACCTTACACAACTATTAAGTCAAAAGAGAGGAATAGATAAAAAGCTGGAAGAAACATTAAAAGCGAAAGGGTTTCATCATTTTAGCTCCAAGAAGTTCATTGGGGATTATGGAGAATACTTAGCAAAGCTGAATCTCAAACATCTTTTTGTAAATGAGGAGATATTGATTTCTAACAACTCTAATGATGAATGTGATATGTCTGGAACACTTAAACCAGAAGTAGCAAAAGAATGGAATATAGTTAATCCAGAGGTGCGTATTGAAGTTAAGACCCGCTACCATCAAAAAGGGATGCCACATTTATTTGGCATTAAACCGCATAAGTTTGATTTGCTCGTTTTCGTATCGCTGAATGAAGATTATAGCTGTCATTTTGTAGGTGTATTGAAGAGTATAGACTTAAAAGTAGATAAGCAAAGCAGAGTTGTATTCTCTAATAACTATAAACACCAGTTACTCTATCCAAAAGGGTTGGACTTTATACAGCATTAAGAGATAATTTCTTCAATTTAGATGAAAAGTAATTGAATGTAGGGTAACAGTTGGTGTAACATTGCATAAAAATATGCCCCATTGTAGTTTTAGGCTACTTTGGGGCACAATTATATACTTGCGTAATTAAATTAATAATTATTGGATAAATATCCGATGTTTGATAGTCTAAATGACATTGCTTGTTCGCTTACATTAAATTGTTCCGCTAAGTAGCTGATAACATTTTCGGTGTTATCAGGAGTATTAGAAATTGCTTGTTTCAATAAGAATCGAGGCATTAATAGAGCTGCTGCAAAAGCATTTGCTTCTCTTTCTTTTTTTATTTCCCCTGTACTTGAATCAAAATTTCTATATAATATTTTCTCATTCTTATCAACAAACAATGGTTTATCCTCCTTGTGCAACATAAAATGCCCAAGTTCATGAGCAATTGTAAATCTTTGTCTATGTTCCGATTCTGTGTTGTTGTATCTAATGTATGATTTATCATTTTTCATTACGAATAATCCTGATACATCAAAATCTAAATCTTCCCCTTTTATATCAACACCTAAATATTTTGCTATCTTTTCTAATTGTATTCCTTTAGGCGTTTTGATATTTAATTTGTGTAAAATATTGTCTGTAATATTTTCAATTCGTTCGTTTATCATAACCTAAATATTTGAAATGTATTTATTTATTTTATCAGAATCTAAATCTGTTGTACTTAGATATGTGCTGTAATCTTTAAAATCTTTAGTTGCGAATACTGTAACTTCTTCAAGAGATGGTATGAGATTTTTAACGTCCATTTTTAGTTCTTTAGCAATCTCATAAAGTGTAAAAAGGGGAACTTGATGCCTACCTACTTCAATATTTGAAATAGACGACCTACTGATGTTAAGCTTAGCAGATAAATCAGCCTGATTCATTCTCAGTTCCTCTCTGCGAGATTTGATTTGATTTCCAATCAGTTTATATAGGGAATCCTTAAAGTCATTCATACAAATATTACTTATTAATAGTAAATCTTGAAACAAAGATATGTGATGTTTATCAGACTGTCAACGATTTTATAAGATTTTAAACATTTTTTTTGTTTCACCCAACCATTATGTTTATCTTTGTGTCTTAAAATGTTAGCACAATAAACATTAAAATAATCATGGCAACAAATCCCCCAAAAGACAATTCAAGAAAAGGGGCGGTAAGAGACCGTTCCCAAGTTCACAACCCCAAAACAGGTTTATGGACTAAAAGAAATGCCGACACAGGAAAATTTATGGATGTAAAAACATCGGGAGGTAAATTCAAAGGTGTTAGGAAAGAAAAGTAGAAATGCAGCTTTAAATGTGTTCGTCAAAATACTCTTGTCGAGAAGTTGAGTATAAGTATATAATATTTAAACTAATTGATTATGAATTATCTATACAAAGATAAAGATAATGTTAGTCTATGTTTTAAAGATGCGTGTATTAACGCTATCGGTAACAATGGTAAATTGATTACTGCTGGTGTTTTTATAGTGCTTCTTTCTATAGCATTCTTTAACTTATCAAAAATTAAGTAAAGCAAAGGGGTGAGATTCCCCTATTTTTTTAATCTAAATTATTTTGAATGACAGAATTTTTTACAACATTATTCAAACCACTACTAACTAAAGGAGCTACAATTGCTTGGGAAAACAGAGAACATCTAATAACTTTTTTTAAAACAAAACTAACATCGTTTAAAAATAAGGACATCAGGTTCTCAATCAGCTATCTATTTAAAATTCAGATACCCAATTCCAATAAATATCTATTGGTTTTGAACCGGAGAATTGAAAATCAATTGCAACCAGTAGGCGGTGCATATAAAAGATATGGAGATGACTCTCTTTTTAATAAATGGGGTTATAAACCTGACAACAAGAATAATGGGTTGTCGGTAGATGATAAAAGTATTTCTGATTTACGTTTTATGATAAAAGGAAAATATGTTCTTGATGTTATAAAATGGTTTGAGAGTATGCAAGAAAGAGAGATTGACCCTAATAGAGAGTTTAATGAAGAGCTATTAGATACAGGAATATTGGATAAAGAAATTTTTGAAAAAATATCTTATAAGCATATTAGACGATTTTCAAAAAATTTAGTGTGGAGTGACTTTTTTAAATGTTACGAGGTTTTAGTATATGATGTATTCGAATTGAAGCCTAATGAAACGCAGTCACAGGCTTTGATTGAACTTTCTAAACAACAAACAGACTTAAAAAAAGGGTTTGCAATTGTTGAATGTGATGACATTGAACAATTGCGATTTATGCAAGAGGATAAACAGATAGCGAGAATAGGACAACATACAAAATTGATAATTAATAAAACATTTTAATAATGATAGATATTTTTGAGAATTATACACTTCAGAGAGAAGAATTATTGGCAAGAATTGCACAAGAACTGCAACTTGATAAGACAAGACTTGGAAGAATGGAAACTGCGTACAATGCAGTAGGAGAATTATTAAAGAAAGATAATGATTTTTTTAATGATTTGGATATAGAAATTTATGCGCAAGGCTCTAAACGAATTGGTACAACTGTTAGACCAATTAACAAAGAAGATTTTGATTTAGATACAGTATTACATATCTATGATGCATATTACTACCACTCCCCAGAGCAGATATACAACGCATTGGTAAAAGCACTTGAAAAAGACAGTTACTATAAATCTATAATGGAAAAAAAGAATAGATGTGTAAGGCTGAACTACAAAAGTGATTTCCACATGGATATATTACCGGCATGTATGCCTGATGAATTTGACAGAAAGAATATCCGTATTCCTGAAAAAGCATTAAAAAGTTGGTCAGCAGGCAACCCGAAAGGTTTTGCCGAAAGGTTTCTCAATATTGCAAATTCTGTTGAAATGCCCATTCTTCGTAAGTATTCACAAGTATTAGTTGAGGCCAAAGTTGAAACAGAAGCTTTGCCTGATGAATTATATTTAAAAACACCTCTACAAAGGGCAGTTCAGCTCCTTAAAAGATATAGAGATATATACTTTCAAAATAAAGATTATCCGATTTCAAGTATTGTAATTACGACATTAGCTGCTGATTTGTATCAAGGAGAAGCTTCAATATTCGACACAATAGATAATGTAACAAGAAAAATCAAGAATAATTATTTACAAGCGATACAAGGCGGTTATAGATTTAAAGTAGTAAATCCAGTTAATAACGAAGAAGATTTTACAGATTCTTGGAATGATGCTCATTATCAAAGTTTCTATAATTTCATTACTGATTTTTATAACAAATGGCAAAGAGTAAAAGTATCTTTTGAAACAGCTAATGAAGATTATATATCACTTTTTGGTGAGGGGATTTATAAGAAATCTCTAAGTGAACAAATAAGAACATTTTCAAAGAATACAAACAACCCAATTACAAAGTCAAGTGGCCTTATATTAGGTAATAATGCTTTCACAGATAGAAAAGGTACTATAAATTCAAATCAAGGCGTAAAAAATGAGTCTCATTACAATTTTGGAGGAGAATATTAAAAAAGAACATCAAAAGAATTGGTTGTTATATTTATCTTGTGAAAAGTATTTGGTTGAATCAAACTTTGATTGGATTGAGCTAACAATAAGCGAAAAAGATAAATCACTAATTGGAAAAGGTAAATTAATTATAGGAAGCAAAAGCTATGGTATTTTGCTTTCCTATTCTCCTTTTCATACTCACAGATATGATAGAATCTATATTGATGGTGCTACTATAAAATTTAGCAATAGTGTTCATCTATATCATGATATGTCTTTATGTTTATATCACCCTCGAATAGATAAGCCGCTGTTTAAACCTGTACATCTATATAAAATGATTCCTTGGATAGCAGAATGGATTGTATTTTATGAAGAATGGAAAAAATATGGTGTTTGGTTGGGTAAAGAGATAAAGCACTAATTCTTACCTTTCCCTGCTCTTAAAAGTCTTTTCTTTCGCATTTTTCAGGCATAAAGTTGTCATTTTATTTGCTCAAAATATCGGTGGGACTACATTTATTACTTTTTGTATCGGGAAGTAACCCTATCGCAAGAAATCAGGGTATTTCCTGTGTTTTCGGGCATTTCAGTATAGTCGTATTTGTTGATTTTGCTGTGATTTTTGTTCTTTGTAGCACTTTTCTTGTTACGAATTGGGTTACTAATTTTTGATGTTTTTTTGTTGGGTGTGATGTGTTTTGAAAACTTACAAAACTTACATCTCTTACTTTTTGAGTTTTGTATGATTGATGTTTTCGTAAGACCGAAAATGAAAATGTCATCATTCCCAAACGATGATTTTTATTTTTGGTGTTCAATGTACAGAAAAATAATTCTGTTATCTCTGTGTAATGTAAAACAGAGTTCAATCGCGTTTTGAATGTCGTATTTGAGTAATGATGGTTTATTCAAAATCATTGCACTTTATATAAATTAAGAATCACTTATCCCACATCATATATATTCGCTAGTTTAATTTATATTGCGATAATAACAAGTTAGCACCAATACAAATGGGAAACGTAGAGTTAAGAGACAAACAAATACGAGACTTAGTAAACCACCCATGGAAATTACAAGGCTTATTAGAGAATAAAGCAAAATGGAATAAGTTGTGTGCTTCAATGGACGTAATTGGGGACACTCAAATTGCAATTAATAGTTACTTTTCTTTACCAAGTTTTAAAGCAGAAAGTGGAGGTTACTTGTTTCTATATGGTCTATTGCAAGCATTCTTTTTACAACAAGACGCAATAAATCATTTATCGGAAGCACTTTTTGACAAAGCAATAAACTGGAAAGTTGAATACTCAGACATCTATCTTATTAGAGAACTTAGGAACGATTCCATTGGACACCCTACAAAAAGAGGGAAAGACGAATCATTTCATTTTATTGCGCGCTATTCTGTTTCAAAAGGACACTTTCACCTTATATCGCATTATTCAAAGACCAATAATTCTAAATTTAACGACATAGATATTAACGACCTAAGAGAAAAACAAGAGAGTAGTGTTATCAAAGTTTTAGACAATGTTATTGAACTTATGAAAAAAGAATACAACGACCATAAAAACAAATTTTCAAACTCAAAACTATCTGACCTAATTCCCGGAACAATGAGTTATTCTATAAGTAAAGTGTATGAGGGAATTTATAATGACTACCCATTAGCTAAAATGAACTTTTCCCAAATCAATATAACAATTGATACAGTTAAAAACGAAATAATTAAGCGCTATGGTAAACTTTCAGCATTACAAGGACTCAACGACTTAATTAGACGAATTGACTACATACTACAAAAAGTTAATAACTGGATTCAAAACAAGCAGTTATTAAATAATGATGATGCAGAAGTTTTTTTAGACAGCTTTTCTGACAGACTTAGAGAACTTGAGGAGATGTTGGCTGAAATTGATGAGGAATTTAAGTAAATGTACTAATGCTAGCGCTGGTTTTGTGTCATATGGGCTGATGTGTAAATTTGGAGTTTATACACTTCTACTTAAATTGTAAAATCAATCCTTAGTCTGATTATTAGAAATTACACAAATCAATTCTCAACATTGTAAGCTTTGTCACTTTTGTAAGGTTTGTAAGATTTCAGAATTTTGAATATTTCCATTATTGCCAAAACTTACGAAACATCATTATCGTTAATTTTAAAATCATATTTGACTGAATGAAAGAGATAATAGCTTGGATAGTTTTAACCACAATTGTCTTTATAACATTCTTGGTAACATTCATTATTGGATCTATAAAGAAAAAACGAAGGACTATTTTCACCTCTGTAGTAATTTTGTTTTTGGCATTTTGCTTCGGACTATGGACAGTATATTTATTCACACGTAAATCATATAATCGGCTGACAGGAACTTTTAGGCCGAGAGCAGGTATTGAGATATACACAGCTTTATTTGGACAACCAGAAAGTGAATGTGTTGAACTTTTGAATTACCAAGATCAGGTAGTTCCCAAAATTGATTATGCAATTTGGTTACATTTCAAGACTTGTCCTGAAGAGTTGCAAAGAATCTTAAAATTACACAACTTTAATGCAGAAATAGTATCAACAAAAGATTGGAATACTGATGGGCCACTTGCTAATGAAAATTGGTTTAAACCTGAAACGCTTGGTGACAGCATTATTGTTTTCATTTATAATAAAGACGAATATGGTAATGGTCAATATATTTATAGCTCACTTGACAGCACAAATGCATTTTGTAAAGACATTGCGGATTGACAAAACGACCAATGATAACATGAAGAACTAGACAAATTGAGTAATAGTTTTATTCAAACGAACAAAGAAATATCTAAACACCATCAAAGTAAGCTTTGTCACTTTTGTAAGTTTTGTAAGTTTTCAGAATTCTGAATATTTTCAATATTGCCAAAACGTACAAATCTTACTTTCCTTCAATAACTGATTTTGCGAAAAATCTGATTTGACACAAATAACAATGAACTAAGATACCTGTTTTCACTTTCCGGTATCTTATTACTCAAAAACTGATTCAGCCATTTGCTCACTATGAAAAATCGCTTTAAAATTCATTCTTGGTATGAGAGAATGAGATAAGTTTTTCAAACCCGAAAAACTAAAAAGCAGACAGTTATCGACTGCTTGCTTTATTGAAGATTCGCTTATTAATTATATAATCTTTCGGAATCTCTCTCGACCCAAAACTTCCACATATTCCTTTTTTATAAGAACTGTATGTGCATTGTAAATCCCCTCATCACTATATCCTAGTATGTCCTTACCTATCTGTTTATATTCTTTAGTAGTGTACTTATCAGGAAGTGCATCATAGAAAGTTCTGTGCTGTTTCGCCAATTTGCTTTTTTGCTTGTTATGTGTCAATTCACTAAACACTTCTTCCAAATGTACAAATGCACAATCCATAATCTTAGTTACAGTTTCAAAATCCGTATCGCTAATATATAATTCCTCTGTAAAATCATCTTCATTATCAAATGTCCTGATAATCGTGAGTATCATACAAATTCTAAAATGTATCAGACCAAAACGATAAACATTTGCTGCTGCTTCATCCCCTAAATTATCTGTGAGCTGTGTTAGCTTATCTACAAAATAAGGTTCAAGTACTCTGTCTTGTCCATCTTTAATATGAATAAATATATCCTCCTTAAATTCGTATTGCTGCATCCACCATTGAAGCAACTTCTTACTCTGTACTTCAATAAAACGCTCTAACTTATTGCTTTTTACTTTGAATGGATTTCTCCATTTTAAAGGTGCCTTAAAAGTGTAGCATAGAAACCTTGAAAGCAATCCGTTTTCTACATTGTTGATTAGGTTTTTCAATTGATTACGAGTTCCGCTTAAAACAATAGACAAACAGGGTTTCCTGACTTCATACATATTGTTTACTCTGCCCATTGTTATAGCTTCATGGTGAAATGATTTTCTGTATATATCTGTAGAATTTCCCCATTCTTTGCCTGTTGTATTTGCAACAGTATCAGCCTCTGTTTCATGTATCAGTCCAAAATTTCGATTTGCCTGTAATGTCATGATTATACTAGATGAAGATGAATTGCCAGGAATACATAAATATCTCTGAGGAGGGGGGTCTATATATTTACCTTTGTTATCTGCCAATTCCTGACGATACTGCTGCATCGCTTTAAAATTCTCCACTTTTAACTGTGATTCAATTGAATTAAGTATATCTCTGCTCCAAACTGCATTGCCTTTTCCAGAAGAAACAATGAAGAACTATCTGACAATC
>CAZKOC010000004.1:0-12863 GCA_964554275.1 uncultured Weeksellaceae bacterium | reverse complement strand
GCTATGATAATAGTAAATAAATTTGTTCCAACCTCTCTATTGTCATATATCCCTTTGAATCTAGGGAATATGCTGCTCATGCTTCCCAGCATACTAAACAGTACGATGTCCTTATCCCTTGGGCTTTCAAATTGTTTACATATCTCCTTTAACGTATCAGGCAGGTTGTTGTAAACATCTGAATCAATGCAAGGTGTATTATCATTGTCATCGCAAACATCATTGTTATCCTCACCCTCAATGATCCTCTTGAGTTTAGGTATATCTAATCCTAGTTTCACATAATCGGCAACATCTTTTCCACCTTTTGTAAGCAATTCTTTAGGGAGTTCCACTCTTTTCAATTGAGGGTATTTGTGACATAGTTTTTCACTTTGTCTTTTACCCGTCTCATCAATATCATATAGAACTACCTGTCTTTCGTAATCTTCCAAAATACTAACTAAATTTTCGGGTAAGGCGATTGTGGTTTCACTATTTAAACATACTGCATCATAACCCAAAGCATCAAGAACCATAACATCTTTCTCCCCACCTGTAATCACTATTATAGATTTCCTGTTATGTTCGATTCTCCCTTTAAAAAACTGCAAATTCCGCTGAAGGATTTGCTCTCTTCCGAATGTGAAATATTTGCTTTTAGCCCCCTCTATATACCTGAATATTTTTGGGTCTGGACAATACAATTTGAAGCAACTACCCATATGAGTTTTTGTTGCGAAAATGGAAGGTTTGTCGCATTTGTAATATTCTTTAAATTCTTCAGTTATTTCTAATCCAATGCATACAACACCAAACTTTTTCAATATTTCTTTGGTGATTCCATATTCAAGAAAATATCCATAAAATGCTGCTTCAACTTCTTTAGTCATTTTACCATTCTTAATACTGTTCCAAATTGGATCTTTAATGATGACCTCCTCTTCATCTATATCAATTGTTTCCATTATTATAGATAATACTTCTTTGAAATCTGATTCAATGTCCAATTCTTCCATAAAAGCAACAAAATCGAACATGTCACCTTGGTAAGTACTATCTCCAAAGTCCATGAAACGCCAT
This sequence comes from uncultured Weeksellaceae bacterium, assembly GCA_964554275.1. Classification (GTDB taxonomy): domain Bacteria; phylum Bacteroidota; class Bacteroidia; order Flavobacteriales; family Weeksellaceae; genus Moheibacter. The sequence continues at coordinate 11,801 of CAZKOC010000004.1, read as the reverse complement.
TTATCGTCATCTCCCAGATAAACACTAAAAGAGGGCTTCCTGTCTATCCTAAATGGGCTAGATATATTCTTCATTTTCCCGTCTCCGTTTGGAGTCAACTTTTTCAAATAGTGTTTGAATACACTTAACCCTCCATCAGTCAATTTGAGGATTCTATTTTTATTGAAATTTGCCATTTTAAAATTTCTTTTTTGAGTTTAATAAATAATTTGCTGCCTGTGCTTCTCTGTCTTTATCTGACGCAACAGTGTTCTGTAAAAGGAAAGCATCTATCTCATTTTTGTCGAAGTAGATTTTCTTTCCAAAGGGTTTGCTGTATTTGAGCTTTCCTGTAGCAGTAAGGTGATAGATATGGCTGACAGATATATCCGCATACCTACTCAATTCCTCTACCGTTAACACCGCCTTATTGAAGGACAAAAGTTGCCTTATATCCTCCAATAGTTGAAGAATTTTACTCATTTGTTTTTGTTTAAAAGATTACCGATTACCTCCAGATCTTAGATCTGGATAACTACGATTTAAAAAGCTTGATTAATTCTTCAGACTGCTCTAGAATCGGTCTTATAAATTAATTTTTGGATGATCATCAAGCTTGTTTTATGCAAATGTAGATTAGAGTAACAAAATAAAAAATAGCGCAAGAGTGCGCTATGGATGGTTTTGACAATAATTGACTATTCAATTTTACTTGCAATCTTTCAACATGTGCCGTAAGAATATGGTACTTTTAGAAAATAGGCAGCTCTATTTTTTAGTCAAAAAAAACACCTGTTATGAAATGTTAAAATCAATTTTGCTTTAGATAATATCAGGAATTCTCCTTGCTGCTTCAATTTTCTTTTTATCAATCACTTTTGCATAAATCTCTGTAGTCTTCAAATGCCTGTGTCCTAAAAGCTTTGAAACTGTGTAGATGTCTGTATTCATCGATAATTGCAAAGTAGCAAAACTATGCCTGGCACAGTGAAATGTTATATGCTTATCTATTCCTGCATCTTTAATCCACTTATGCAGTACTTTGTTTTTCCATGCGCTATATACGAGGTTATCAATGACTTTATCATTGTCTGCTTTCCTTTCCCCTAACAATCTGATTGCCTGTTCTGACACAGGTAGCACCTCCATTCCTTTTGTTTTCTGTTGTGTGAAAGTGATGAACCAACCATCCTGTTCACTATATGAAATCTTCTCCCAAGTGAGTTCTTTAATGTCTGACCACCTTAAACCAGTCAAAGCACTGAATAAAAATGCTGTTTTCATTTCAGGCATTTCGCAGGGAGTAGCAACCAATAATTGTAATTCTTCTAAAGTCAGGAATTGTCTGTGCGTGTCTTCTCCTTTGATACATTTTACCCTTGAAGCAGGATTGTCTTTAATGATACGTTGATTGTATGCTTCTTTTAATGCTGTTTTGATTTTATTGAAATACGATACTGCTGTATTCCTGTTTAGTCTTTCATTCTCTTTGTTTCTTGCATTTACATTCGACAATAGATATTCTTTAAATCCTTCCAAGAATCGTTCATCTACCTTATTGAATGCAATATCATTTCCATTGCAGTATTTGAGCAGATGTTTGTAGGTACTCATCCAATTTCCATGACTGCCTAGTACGTTGAACTTGGTATCTACAATTGATTTGAAGAATTGGGTAAAGCTCATCTTACCTCTTACATTACTGATGAATCCATGATCACTGCTTTGTGCATCCAGAACCCTTTGAGCCTTGATTGCTTCTGCTAATTTTAATGTTTCTTTATTGTGTTCTCTTTCCAGACTTGTTTTGGGTTTCTCATACAGATATAAGTTCAGATATTCGTATTCTCGTTTTCTGTCAGCACCGAAATGATAGACTAACAATAAACTCGTCATTGGCTTTTTACCTTTTTTGATACTTGCCTCTGATACTTTACTCTGACGTTTCAACAGGTATATTTTCATGATTTTCTACTTTTTGGTTACGAATCAGGATGTAACCTTCCGATAGATTTTATCACTAAACAACTGTAATGCTGTATTGCCCCCTATGACCAGAAACAATAAAAATGTGGGAACCGTTTATTATGTAGAAAGTAACTTAATTTAGAAAACTTACAAAGCTTACAAAAGTTACAAGACTTACTTTGCTAAAATTAAATATGATGAGTTTGAGAAAATGAAAATTACATCTTCCGCAAACGATGATTTTCAGGTATTCAACTCATTTTTGTCATTTCCGCTCACGCAATTAATGGTATTTAAGGATATTTTGAACATGTTATTTAATATTCAATCTGTATAAACAATAATTCAGATTAAATTCATAGATGTTTTATTAATATGTACTATATTGTGTCCATAGTTTTTCGCAACTCTATTACAACACTTTCAACATAAAGACTAATTCATAATGATACTCAAAAAGATTACAATTACAAATTTCAGAGGGATAAATGGAACTACTTCTGTAAACTTCAATTTGTTCAATTGTATTGTAGGCCAAAACGATGCCGGTAAATCAACAATTTCTAAAGCTCTAGATGCTGTACTTAATGAAACTACTTTATCACGAGCAGACTACAATGTAAATGCTCAAGATAATATTATTTCTATTGAGCTTTTTTTTGACCCAAAAAACAAACAATGTCTCTTAGGAGAAGAAATAATTACAACCATTGAAGAAGAAGAATTAACCAATGCAGATGGTTTATTGGTCTGGAAAAAGACTTGGAATGTTACCGAAACTAATGTATCCAAACCTAAAACTTCAATTGTCCGAAAAAAGTATTCAGCTAATAATGATTTTGTTTTCAAAACAGAAGCACAGCTAATTGCTCAATGCAGTGCCAATCAAATCCCAACCGCTAAAGGGAATGGGGAAGCATATAATAATGTTGAAAAGCGACAAAAACTAAGAGAATTCAACGCTCAAAATAATATAGAATTTACGTTTGAAGTTGAAGACATCCCAGCTACTGGTGCAACAAAATTAAAAACAATTGGAGATGCTATAAAGAAATCTCTTCCAACTTTTCAATATTTTAAGGCTGATACATCTCTTTCTGACACCGATAATACAATTCAGAAATACTTTAAAGATATGGCCTTCAAATTAATCAAAGATGAAGTCGATACTGATGAGATGGAAACAATCGTTAGAACACAGCTTGAAAGTGTTTTGCAAAAAGTAACTGATAAAATTAACGATGTTGTAAAATCCGCAGAAAAAGTAAAGCCGAAAGTTGAATTTGATTGGAGTAAGCTAATTTCAACTTCATTCATTAGTGACGCAACAGGAAATGATTTACCACTTAATTCTAGGGGTGACGGATTCAGGAGAATTACTATGATGTCATATTTTGAATACTTAGCTGAAAGCGAAAGAACCGATGACACCCAACAGATCATTTTTGGATTTGAAGAACCTGAAACTTTTTTACATCCTTCGGCACAAGAAAATCTATTTGAAAAATTAAACTCGCTGTCAGAAAATGGTTATCAAGTTTTAGTTTCTACTCACTCCTCTACAATCGTTGGTAATACAAAGCCTCAAAATATTATTCATGTTTCTAAGCCAGAAAATATATACACAATAAACCAAAATGGCATTGACTACAAAACTCTAGCTATAGATTTAGGAATAAAACCAGACAATACTTTTACTCCGCTATTTTCAACATCACGACTTCTATTTCTAGTTGAGGGGATTGACGATGCAAATGCTATGCATCACAATGCAACACTCTATAAACAAGCTGGACTAATAGCTAATACATTTGAGGATTTAAACATAAATATTATTCCAATAGGAGGATGTGACAGCGTAAAGCATTGGATAAATCTTGATTTATTTACTAAGCTGGGAAAGCCATATTATATATTCTTAGATAGTGATAGAGATGATGAAAACGCCCCCTCTCCAAACGCCCTAAAACTTACTGGATATGGTCTGACCATAACGACAGACTTCCATATTTCCAAAAAGCGACTTTTGGAAAATTATATACATCCAACAGCTTTACAAAGATTAGTTCCAACTGCTGTTATAACATATACAGACTTTGAACACGCCAAGAATTTTTGTAAGACTTATCCAGATGACACAATTCGTGCATACTTAGGAGGTAGTAAAGTTGCGGAGAAACATTACTGTGCTCAAAATTATGATGAACTAAGACTTTCTTGGTTTGATGGAGTTGAAGATGAATTTGTCAATATTCACCAAGCAATATGTTCAAAATTAAACTAGCAAACAGATTCAGCGCACATTCTTCTATGTTAGGACAATAAATGTTTAATAGCAATACTGATCGAATTGACTTTTTACCCACCAACATAATATAACTGAGAAATACTAAGTATAATTTATATTCAAGCAATTACCGAAACATCAAAATAGCATCAGAGTAAACTTTGTAAGTTTTGTACGTTTTCAGAATTATGAATATTTCCAATATTGACAAAGCTTACAAAACTTCCTTACTGCCAATGTGAGTTTTAATTTTCTTCCAACAAACTCAAATAACAATGAAAGAAGATGATAATTTTTCTTTTCTGGTGTATTGCTACTACAAAAGCGATTCCTACATTTCCTTCCGCTTAAAAATCGTTTTAAATGCCATTTAAAATACTGTTGTCCAGTTCCCACAATTAAGGATTGTTACACCAAAATTTTAAATATGAGCAATCAATCCCAAAATGACAACAACTCCCTTATTGAGTTATTTGAACCCCAAAGAATGATCAAGCATTTGAGAATCGTGTTTTTCGCTTATCTCAAAAACTGTGAAGATGCACCGATTGATTTTGAAGAGCTGTTATACGATATAAATCTCCTGTTTGAATTCTTGGAAGAGTGTAGACAGTAAATATCAGTTGGATATAGCTTCCAACCTGCCAGATTCTGTAACCATATACTTGGTAATCTTATTTACAGGAACAATTTTGCTTGTGCTTAAATCTTTTGAATATTGAATGTCTGTTCCTTTTTTATGCAGTGTAATCATTCCTTTATTCTTATCAATAAGCATCTTTGTTTCGTTTTTATATAAGTGATCTTCTCCATCTACTGCTCCTTCATTGTCCGCATCTGATTCATAGCTTAATAGCAAATCTCCTTCTGTTGATAAGAGCGTTGTAATTGTATTATTATATCCACCTTGACCTGCGCTTTGTGATACTTCTAAGATATATATGTCTTTCCCCAAATGAATAAGACTAATCCCACCCATACCTCCTCCTGCATCTTCTGTACTGTATGAAGTGACGTTCTTGCGAAATGATGAAACCTTATAAATATTATCATTCCCATTATACTTTTCCAGTTTTATGATTCCAATTGTAGGGGAACAAGCAAAGCAATTATCATATGTTCCATCTCTCTTTGTATAAGTTCCTACTATCAGTAAAACAACTTCTGAATAGTCCGTTTTATAAGTAAATTGTTCTTCCAATTTAGAATACAGGAAATCATCATCTGATAAACCCATACTTAAACGTTCTTCATAGTCAGGTTTCCAGACACATTCATTCTTGCTGTTCCAACGCCCTTGGTATAAAGTTGCAATAATATTCTCCTCTCCGGAAAGGGTTAATAGTTCCTCAGCATTCAACTTCGGAATGCTACATTTAATCGTAGGTAATGTCCTTTGTGAATAACCCTGAAATGTAAGTAGGAGTAATAAAGAGAAGAATAAGAGTTTCTTTATCATAGTCGCTTTTCTTTTTAATGCACATAACTATCTGGAATAGTAATCATTCAAACCCTTTCCAGGATTGTCCTTTAACCATTGGGTGATTGCGTGATTCGCAGAAGACTGTAATAAAGTTTGCTTATTGCTATCGTTAGGAGGATTAGTCAATGTTCTTTGCAAGATAATATCTGTATTGTCATAAGCATGGAGACTGACTTTAATGAGTTGTGCAACAACCAATAAATGTCCAAATGAAAATATCCAGACCACGAACACAACAATTCCAAAAATTGCAGATGAAAAGAATTTGTATTCCTGCGGAAGAATATTGTAACTAAACCCGAATATCATCACAGACAAGAGTAGTCCGAAGAGCAAAATCAGGTATCCCAGAATCTCCATTAGAGTAGCTGTAATCCGCAGTATAGTATATCTTTTCATCTTTTTATTATTGCTTTGCTATAAAAGTCCTGCTTCTATGCCGACCTTGCAACGATTGATTTTATGTTTTAATCTTCTTTTCGTTATTGATTTTCTTATCCAGCATATACAGAATCCTGTCCAAATCTTCAAACTTCCAGCCTTTTTCAATAGCTACTTTTTGAAGCTCTTTCAAGTAGTCCAAGTAAAATTCAACACGTTCATTCACTGATTTACCATAGTTCTTAGCCTTACCATATCCCTTACTTGTATATGATGCGGGTAATTCTTTTCCATAAACAACCCTGTATGCTCTCTGGTCAATGATTTGAAACAGCCTGGGATTACGAAACCTTAAAATAGAAGAAGCCATTGGTAATCTTACGCCGTCTGTATTCAATAGTTGCTCAAGAACCTCGTGAACGTGCACGTCTTCCAACTGCGTTGCTTCGGGGTCTATTGCGTTAAGCAAATCAATAGTCTCTGGTTTCAACTGTACATAACGATTAACCTTCCAAAGGACTATTTCATTGATGGTGTCCTGATAGATTTGTTGTGGTACTTTACGTTCCAGTTCTGTAGTCAGCCACTGCTGATAAGTAAATTCTTCAGGATTGTAGTCGAAGGTGTCGATATCCTTATACGTTTTGATTGTTTCTGCTTTTTTCATACGATAATCACTTTAATATACTTTCCAATATTAAAGTATATGAACGACAAAAGTATAATATTTTTCCTAAAACACAACATATATGTTATGATAACATAAAAGTTATAGTTCCAATTTGCATGTGTGGGGAAATCCAGAAATACAGACTATATCATTGCATTTGGCAAACACGTCAAAAAGTTGCGTCTCGCAAGAAAATTATCTCGTGAGACCTTAGCTGCCTATGCAGATATTGAAACAATGCAGATTTACAGAATTGAGACAGGAAAGGTCAATACCACCATATCTACGATTTATGCCATTGCAAAGGCATTAGAAGTATCTCCTAAGAAGTTGTTGGATTTTGAGTTTAGTGAAGTTTAAGTATGTTTTGTCCTAAATATGGATTGAAAACCAATAACTAAATTGACCTTTATTAATCCAATCCTCTTTCTTTGTTACTAGTGTAATATTACCAATACTTTTGTTTTGATTTTTGTGTTTTAATATTCCTGTCTGAAAATCCAAAGGGATGTCTTCGTTACAGGCATTGTGAAAAAGTGTTTTACAGTAGTTTATAAAAGTGAGTGTAGAATCATTAGATTTTTCAGGACATGCAACATTCAAAACCAGTTCTAGCTTTAGAGCTATGGTTTCATTTCCTGTTATATAGTAACTTAATTTGTTTCCCAATAGTTCATCATCTAACTTTATGTAATCAGATGATGAAGACCACTCTTTATCATGAGTATTCTGATAATATCTGGTATTTACGTTTAAATCTTTTAAAAAATCTTTTGCCTGATAGGGTGACCAGCCTAAGCTACTATCTACATTTGGAGGATTCTTCTCGACGTTCTGCAGACGTTTTATCTCTCTGATGCTGCTTAATATTTCTTTTTTAGATTTGACACTATCAATAAACAATTTGTTTTTCCACCTGTTGAATCCTTCTATGTTTACATTAAATCGAAGGGCAGATTGAATTTTAGCAAAGCTTAATAGTTTTTTATCTTTTATAGACCTGTCCAAATTGATGAACCCTATTTCGTATCGTGAATAAAGAGAAATTAAAAATAAAAAAGGTACAAACCACAATGCCAAAAAAGGAGACAAGATAAAATCTTGTAAGGTCTTGTACGAAGCGAAATCTCGAATGTGAAAGATAATTTCCTTCACAGTATGATATAAGACAAAAAATCCTATTATCATCAAGATAAAATTAAGGAGCTTTTGAACTTGAATATATTTAGAATCATTTTGAGAATATGCTTGCATCAGTCCGATGAATACTATAATCGGCGTAATGATTAATTCTGTCAACAAACTGAAGCTATATAATCCTATTATAAATTCCGTTATAACGGAAAACTTAAAGTTCGCCTTTACTGCATCTTTAAAATAGGACTTATCCTCTCTTGCTTTATTGATAGAAAAGAATGTGGCTGTCATCGTAACAGCAAACCACAAAATAGTATCTTTCAGCTGTCTGGCTTCCCATAAATTCAAATAAGCAAGTAAACTAATTCCAAGGATAGAATAGCTAACTGCTACAATATAGGGGACAATGATTTTCTTATTGAAGAAAAGAGATACAACCTTACTAAACTCATTAAATGGTCTAACTTTTACAATAGCCCAAATTAAAAAGATGATTAGCCAAATCCCAATAGCAATTTCCCGGTTGTTAAATATATCTCTTATGCCCAATAGTAATCAACAGTTTTAAATTAATTAAATAGCACACAGCCCATGCGTTATCAATATTCGCCCAAATTCGTTTATTTCAAAATCAACTTCTAATGCAATTTTGTCTTTTATCTCCTTAACTAATGACTTACCATCTTGAAAATCATTATACACTTTTTTGGTTTCACTTTCCACTTCTATTGTTATCTGTTTTCCTTGATCATTGTTCTCATTACTAGCATCTGCTACTGTTCCTCTTTTTATTATCAATCCCATAAGTCCACTATTATATAATCTTTCTTTCTGTGCCATAGATAAAGATTGATTACCCTTCAAATCCTTTAAATCTCCCAAATAGGTATTACTAACAATATTTGATAGAGCAAGAAACTGAATATAATCTATCTTACCTTCAATGCTTGACTTAAACAACTCACTTATGATTTTAGGCTTATCAATGTCATCCAGCTTATCAATAAGCATAATTAGCTTTAACCCCAACTGTTGTTTTTCTTTTTCTGAACCTTCTATCTTATCAATAAACTTTTTTCTTTTGTTGGCTGAAATATCCTTTAAGTGAAAAAGAAAAGCGTATAGTTTTTTTAAGAAAATCTGTTCTCTAATACTAGTAGCTGCTTTATATACTTTGTAAAAAGTTCCAAATACTGGTATATCTTTCAATGTCTCATTGTGAATAAAGAAGTCTAGTCCAACTTCCATGTAGTCGGTTATAAGCTCTTTAATATCGTCATTTACTAACTCCTCAATTAGTTTTACTTCTATGCCATCGTTGTTGTTCATTTACAGTTTATTTAGTATTGCTATTTGATTTTCAAAGATAGAATATGTAATTATTTAATTCGAAAAATTACTTCGATATTTGAAGTACGATTTTGGACACGACAACACATCAAAACTGCAATAATTGCGTTTGGTCCAAGTATGTATCGGAAAATAGCACCCGAAAGCATCCGCAGCCAAAGTATAACCAAAGTCAATACCGGCAATAGTTTCAAAAAATTTCAGTTGCTTTTGATTGGCGGATAACAGCCTTTGATTGCTTATTTTTTGTCCCTATGTTGTCCCCAGCGTAATCCGGGGTACAAAATAGGGACAAACTTTATAAAACAGCCTGTCCTTTTGTGTCTTCCAAATAGGACAATTACTTTCTTTCAAAGAATTTTCTACTTTTTTTACTGCGTTCAAAGCCATACCTGTAAATGCTTTGACGCTTCATTCTTTCCTTTTCCTTCCTTTGGCTGTTGTCCCAATTCGGGGTTTCGCATCACTTTAGCATCCTAAAATTAAAGAGATGGCAGAATACAAACGTGTGTGCAACTTTTGTCACAAAGACTTCACTGCACAGAAATACAACACCAGATATTGCTCCAGCAGATGCACCAGCCTTGGCCATAAAATGAAAGAGAGACATGGTAAAAAGTTTTTTGCTACCATATTTTGGGAGAGTGCCGATTTATTTGCGGAAAATACGAGCAATAAAAAAATGGACTAAATATATTTGTGAAATACTATAAATAATAAGAATTATACAATGAATGATAATAATATTTCGATAAAGAGTATCAGTAAGCTACTGCAATACAATTTCTTTATTCCCTCTTACCAAAGAGGTTATCGGTGGACTGATATACAAGTAACTCAATTATTGGAAGATATTTGGCAATTTTCCAAAAGGGACGGAAAATCAAAGGGAGAATTTTATTGTTTGCAACCAATCGTAGTAAAGCCATTGGGTGATAATTATGAGGTTATAGATGGACAACAAAGACTTACGACAGTTTTTCTCATTACAAAATACTTAGAAGACATCATTAAATTTGCTTTTCCGAATTCCTCTTTTACATCACCTCATTATGAAACAAGGTCAGATAGTCGGGATTTTTTAAATAATGAAAAAACCAAAACAGTAGAAGAAGCTCAACTTAACATAGACTATTTTCACATTTGGAAAGCATATGATACTATAAAAAAATGGTTTGAAAACAGAGAAAATAATGTCAATGCAATTGATTTTATAAATACGCTTTTGAAGTTTCAAATAGAAGAGCAAGAGGGTAAAGAAACTGATGTAGCAAATAATGTAAGAGTTATTTGGTACGAAATTGACGAAACGGAAAATAACAATTCCATTGATATTTTCACTCGCCTAAACATCGGTAAAATACCTTTAACCAATGCTGAACTTATCAAAGCATTATTCTTGCAAAAGGGAAATTTTTCGGAAGAAAAGGCAACGCTACAACAAATTCAAATTGCTTCAGAATGGGATACCATCGAAAAAACATTACAAGATGATGCGTTTTGGTTTTTTATATACAATCCAGAAAATCCGTTGCAATACGACAATCGAATTGAATATATTTTCGATTTAATGAAAGGCAGAACAAAAGATTCTGAACATTATCACACTTTTAACGAGTTTTTCAAAGACTTCCAAAACAGCAAGAAAGGCAATCAGCCAATAGATGATATTTGGTTAGAAATAAAGAAATACTTTTTGACCTTTGAAGAATGGTATAAAGATTATGTGCTGTTTCATTATGTTGGTTATTTGATAGATTGCAGAAAGGACATAAATACTATCAAAATTGAATCTCAAAATAAATCAAAGATAGAATTCAGGGAATATTTAAAAACAGAAATCAGAAACTATGTTCATTGCCAAATCGACAATCTTGATTTTGATGAAAGAAAAGACAAACCATACATTAAGAAAGTTCTTTTGCTGTTCAATATTCAAACCGTTTTAGAAACGCAGAAATCAGATATGCGTTTTCCATTCCACAAATACAAAAAAGAAAGTTGGGATATTGAACACGTTTGTTCTCAAACCGATAAAACTATTCAAAGCAATCAACGATTAACGTGGGCTGATGATATTTTAGAATATTTTACAGGAACAAATGATATTCAAAAAGCAAACAAGTTTACTGCTGATAAGGATAACGATGTGAAAGCCCTTTGCAACACTTTGATTGAACTAAAAAGAGCAGAAAAGATTGAAGACGAAAAATTTAATAATGCGTTCGGTTTAGTTCAAAAATATTTCAAAGAAGGTAGTCAAACAGAAGAAAAAAATGACATTTCAAATTTAGCATTATTGGATGCTACCACAAATCGTAGTTATGGAAATTCCTTTTTTCCAATTAAGCGGAAAAGAATAATTGAAAATGATAAAAACGGAATTTTTGTTCCAATTTGTACTAAAAATTTATTTCTGAAATACTATTCAAAACAATTCGGACAAGCAATGTATTGGACGAGCGAAGATGCAAACGATTATTTGGAAGCAATAAAAACAACCTTAAAAGATTTTTTACCAAAAGAAAATGATGAACAATAATATC
>CAZKOC010000003.1:0-36531 GCA_964554275.1 uncultured Weeksellaceae bacterium | reverse complement strand
TTACCAACGCGTTTTCAGCTTCTTTTCCCGATACATTTTTATTTCGAAGATCTATCAGCATCAAATGATTGTCAGTCCCGCCTGAAATGATTTCATATCCCTTGCCAATCATTGCTTTTGCCAATGTCTGTGCATTTTTGGTCACTTGCAGAACATATTCAAAATAGTTATCTGACAATGCTTCCTCAAATGCTACCGCTTTTGCTGCAATTATATGCTCTAACGGACCTCCCTGAATTCCCGGGAAAACAGCCGCATTCAATAATTGCGACATCATTTTGATTTCACCTTTTGGCGTTTTGTGCCCCCATGGATTTTCAAAATCTTTACCCATTAAAATGATTCCCCCTCTTGGCCCTCTCAATGTTTTATGAGTAGTAGAGGTTACTATATGGCAATGCGGCATTGGGTCATTCAAAATCCCCCTTGCAATCAATCCGGCCGGATGTGCGATATCTGCCAATAAAAGAGCCTCCACCTCATCTGCAACTTCCCTGAATTTCGCATAATCGATATCTCTCGAATAAGCGGAAGCTCCGCAAATAATCAACTGCGGCTTTTCTTTCAATGCTGTTTCCCGCATGGCTTCATAATCAATTCTTCCGGTTTCTTTGCTCACGCCATAGAATGAGGTTTTATGGTAAATCCCTGAAGCACTCACGGGTGAACCATGTGTCAAATGGCCACCATGCGATAAATCAAATCCCATGATTTTCTCACCAGCTTTCAAACAAGCTAAAAATACCGCGGCATTTGCCTGTGAACCACTGTGTGGTTGAACATTAGCGTATTCGGCATTGAATAAATGTTTCAATCTTTCAATGGCGATGGTTTCGATTTCATCCACCACTTCGCAGCCTCCGTAATAGCGCTTTCCGGGATAACCTTCGGCGTACTTGTTCGTCAGGATGGAGCCCATTGCCTTCATCACATTATCGCTTACGTAATTTTCCGAAGCTATCAATTCCAGCCCCACGGTTTGCCTTTCCCTTTCGTCCTCAATCAAATCGAAAATTATATCTTTTGCCATCTTTCTGAATTTAGAAGTCCAAAAGTACGGAATTTTAGTTAAATTTCCGGGGCAAATAATAAACCCTTGTTAGGGTTTGAAACCCACGAGGCTGAACAAATTTCTGCATGAAAACATTTTATGTAACCGGGCTGATGTCAGGAACATCTTTGGATGGTTTGGACTTATGCTATGTAAAATTTGAAATTCCATCATTGAGATTTGAAATCATTTCAACCGAAACGATTTCTTATTCGGAAGAATGGAGTTCCAGGTTAAAAAATTCAATTCATTTACCGGGACGGGAATTGACGAAATTAGACGCAGATTATGGATCTTATTTAGGTAAATCCGTCAATGAATTCATCCGAAAAAATCAAATTCAGAAAGTAGATTTGATGGCTTCGCACGGACATACGGTTTTTCATAATCCAAAAGAAAAATACACCTTACAGATCGGTAGCGGGGCTTCAATTTTTGCAGAAACCGGCATAAAAACCGTTTGCGATTTTCGTTCGCAGGATGTAGCTTTGGGTGGACAGGGAGCGCCGTTGGTCCCGATTGGAGATGAATTGTTATTTGGTGAATTTGATGCTTGCCTGAATCTGGGCGGATTTTCTAATATATCATTCAAAAAAGAAAATGAACGCGTTGCATTTGATGTTTCGCCTTTGAATATCATTTTGAATCATTTAGCGGAAAAATTAGGTATAAAGTATGATAAAAATGGCAATTTAGCCCAAAATGGAATTATTAATGATTTGCTTTTGAATGAATTAAATTCGTTGGATTATTATGAAGAAAATCCACCTAAATCATTAGGAATTGAGTGGTGTATAGAAAACGTTTTTCCATTAATTGAAAACTCAAATTCAAAAAATGAAGATTTATTGGCAACTTTCGTAGAGCATTTTGCCCGGCAGATCAGTTGTGTTTTTAACCGAAACCAATTCAAAAATGTTTTGGTTACGGGTGGCGGTACAAAAAATAAATTTTTAATTGAAAGATTGAGCGCAAATACCAAAACGGAAATCATCATTCCGGATGAGAAAATCATTGATTTCAAAGAAGCATTGGTTTTTGCTTTAATGGGAATTTTAAAATCCGAAAATGAAATCAATGTTTTAAGTTCTGTGACGGGAGCGAAAAAAAATCACAGTTCGGGAGTTATATATTCCTAAATTTAGTTAATTTTAAAGAGTGATTGTGAAAATTGCCATAGCTGAAGATAACTTTTTTCTGACCAGGGTCATCGAAGAAAAACTTTCCTTTTTCAATGACCTGAAGCTCAAATTTACGGCAGTTAACGGAAAAGATTTAACTGAGAAACTGAAAGAAGACTCGATTGTGGATTTGATCCTGATGGATATTGAAATGCCGGTAATGAACGGAATCGAAGCCACGGAAGAAATCAAAAAAAGATATCCGCATATAAAAATTGTGATGCTCACCGTTTTTGACAATGATGAAAATATATTCAATTCCATAAAAGCCGGTGCCGACGGTTATCTCTTAAAAGAGATAGAGCCGCAAAATCTTTACAATGGCATTTTGGAAACCATGAATGGCGGTGCGGCCATGACCCCGTCTATTGCCCTGAAGACACTTAAACTTTTGCGCAATCCGGTTGAATTTAAAAATAATGCTACTCAACAGGAAGAAGTCAAGCTTTCTCCAAGGGAAATTGATGTTCTGGAGCAATTAAGCAAAGGCCTGAACTATACAACCATTGCTGAAAATTTATTTCTTTCCCCCAGCACGGTTCGCAAACATATTGAAAACATCTACAAAAAACTTCAGGTACACAATAAACTCGAAGCGATACAAAAAGCCGAGAGGATAAAGCTCATTTAATCACATTCATAGTTAGACGTTTTAAATTCCTTATTTAAAAATAGGGCAAATGCCGTATTGCCTAAAGTACTATGAATCACAAAATTTGTATCAAAATTATTAAATAAAAAATTATGAAAACGATTAAACAACTTAACATTTTTGCGTTATTGCTTATTTCAACCGCAATCTTTACTTTTTCATGTAAGAGTGACGACGACGGAGGAAGCGGCGGAAGCGCTGCAGCGGGAACTATTACAGCAAAGGTGAATGGAACAACAATTACAACGATGGAAATGGTAACCTTTGCTCACAATGTATCTGGGAGCTTAAGCATTCAGGGAAATACCGGAGGAACTTCCAGCAAAGCCTTTTCGATGCTTATTTTAAATTTTGACGGTGTGGGTACCTATCCTATCGGAGGAGGAGCTAATATAGCCAACAGTGCTTCTTATTCAGAAATCGTTGTGGACATAAACAACCCTATGAATTCCCAAACCTATAATTGGCAGGCTCCGTATGATGCCAATCAGGCCGGAGAAGTCAAAATTACAGAAGTTACCGATGCTTATGTAAAAGGAACTTTTACATTTCAGTGTAAAAATGTAAATGGTGACGGAAGTATAAAAAATGTGACTGAAGGCTCATTTAATGTGAATTTTCAGTAATTCTCTAAACAATTTAAACCCCCAAAAGGGGTCTTCTCTACTACTAAAAACAACAAATAAGTCGTTCATAAATTGAGTTAATTAATGTGGTTTGAGGATGCGTGGTGGCGGTAAAAATAAAAAAAAACAAAATTTCGTGATTGTTTGATTAAATTTGAATTAACCGTCACTACGCTATTTTCTTTCTCATAAATAGACTTGCTTATTCATTCAAAATGGCCTGCTAAAAATAATGTTGATTGTTTTGAAAATGAGTAGTTTATTTTTATATTTTTATACCTACTCTCAAGGGCTTTATGGCTAGAAATTATTATTGAAAATTAATTTCTTTTTCATCTTCAGGGAGTGTAGGAAAGTTTATCTACCTTAATTACTACTAAAGCAAAGGACATGAAAAAAATTATATTTCTTCTTCTATTATTTTTGGCAAACGTCTTACTGTATGCTCAGCAAAAAAATATCGAAAAATTAAATGACGAAGCTTTAAAGATTTACCGGACAGACACAAAAAGAGCATTGTCATTTTTAGAAGAGGCGGAAAAACTTTCAAAAGAAAAATTAGACATCCAACGCACAAACAATAGTTTCGGGATAGTATATCGATTCTTGGGAGAATTTGAAAAGGCAAAGCAATATTCTTTAAAAGTTTTAGGGACAAAAGATCTTCAGCTACAGGCATCTGCCTATAACAATATAGGTGCCTGCAACCGTTCTTTGGGGAAATACGAAGAGGCCGTAAAATTCTACATACAGGCATTGAGAGATTACGAAAAACTCCAAATGGAGAATGAATATGCTACCGTAAGCAGCAATCTCGGAGTGGTATACAACTCGCTGGAGTTTTATGATAAAGCTAAAGAATACAATAAAATCGCCATTGAAAAATTTACTAAAGCGCAAAATAAAAAAGGCCTTTCCGAGTCTTTCAATAATTATGCTATGATACTGGTTAACCAGGACAGCTTAGATAGTGCTTTGGAGTATTTCACAAAATCTCTTAAAATAGAAAGGGAGCTCAAAGACAAGAAAGGGATTTCAGAATCATTGAATAACGTGGGGGGAATTTACTATTACAAAGGACAATTAAATGAGGCTTTCCATTATTTCAAAGAAGTATTAAGCATTGAAAAATCAATAAAAAATTTAGGAGGGGTAGCGTCAACCTACAATAATATTGCGCAAATTCTAATTGATAAAAAGGATTACGAAACCGCCCGAAAATACATAGACAGCGCTTATATATTCTCAAAAGAGAATAAAATATCAGAAGATTACCTCACAAGCATATATAATTATATAACTTACAACGAACAACTACAGCGGTTCAAAGAAGCCAACCAATACTACAAAACCTATAATACTGTTTCCGATAGCATAAGGCGCGAAAACAATTTACTACAATTACATGAAGTAGAAACCAAATACCAAACCGAGAAAAAAGAAAAAGAAATCCTTGTACAGCGCGCGCAATTGGCCGAGAAACAATTGAAAATAGAACGAAAAAACCAGCTTATCATTGGTGTAATCGGTTTAGCTCTTTTAGCAGGATTGATCGGGTATCAATTCTATCGTGTCCAGAAAATCAGGAATAAACAATTGGAGAAAGAAAACCAGCTCAAAGACGCACTTATAAAAATCGAAACCCAAAATAAGTTACAGGAACAACGACTCAGGATTTCAAGAGACCTGCATGACAACATTGGTTCTCAGCTTACTTTTATCATCTCTTCCATAGATAATTTGAAGTTTGTATTGACAAAAGAAAATCCCGAAATGTCGAACCGGTTAGAAGACATCAGTTTCTTTACAAGAAATACCATTACCGAACTGAGAGATACTATCTGGGCGATGAATAAAGAAAATATTTCCTTTGCCGATTTGAAAATACGTATCAACAATTTCATAGAAAATGCAAAATTAGCAACCAAAGGAATCAATTTTCATTTTGAAATGGATGAAAAGATAGATGAGGAATATTCATTTTCCGCACTTGAGGGAATTAATATTTACCGTGTGATCCAGGAATCAATTAACAACTCCATAAAACATGCACAACCCTCTGAAATAAGTGTAAAATTTGAAGAATCGGGCGGACATTTCATCATAGAAATTTCGGACGACGGGATTGGGCTCAGTGAAAGCAATGTGAAGTTAGGAAACGGGATTCATAATATGCATAAAAGAATTGCAGAACTGGGAGGAGAACTCAACATTACAACCAACAACGGCAGAGGAACCAAACTTAAAATCAACATTTAAACAATTCTTTCGCTCAAAAAGGATTTTGTATTTTCGTACCATGAAGGTGCAAAGGATCTTTCTAAATTTCTTTAAAAGCCAGCAATCAGGCGGAATTGTACTACTCATCTGTGCCCTGTTCTCATTGTTGATCGCTAATTCTCCATCGGGGATTTCGTATGAAAATTTCTGGCAAACCAGAATTTTCAATCATCACTTAACTCATTGGATCAACGATGGTTTGATGGTGATCTTCTTTTTTTTAATTGGATTGGAATTAAAAAGAGAAGTCATTACGGGAGAATTGTCAGAAATTAAAAATGCTTTACTCCCAATCATTGGCGCATTGGGAGGAATGGTGGTTCCGGCAGCTGTTTATATCTATTTCAATGCAGGCACAACAACCGAATCCGGATTTGGGATTCCTATGGCAACTGATATCGCATTTGCAATCGGCATTTTGTCTTTGCTTGGGAAAAAAGTCCCACTCTCACTCAAGGTATTTTTAACTGCTCTTGCAGTGATTGATGATTTAGGAGCAATTGTGGTAATAGCCGCATTTTACAGCTCTACCATTTATTGGCTCAATCTCGGAATCGCACTGGCTATTTTTATCCTGTTGTTACTACTCAATAAAATGAGGATTCAATTTATCTGGATATACCTCATCGGAGGGATTTGTATGTGGTATTTTATGCTAAACTCCGGAATTCACCCAACTATTTCAGGGGTTTTACTTGCCATGACAATTCCCTTTCACAAAGATGATTCATTGTCCAAATCCTATCAGTTACAACACCGGTTACATATTCCGGTTGCGTTTATTATTCTACCAATTTTCGCACTCGCCAATACTGCCATAACAATCGCTCCCAATTGGGGGGATAATTTCGGGGAAGCTTATGCTTTAGGGATCTTAGGCGGTTTAGTTTTAGGAAAACCGCTGGGTATATTTATATTTTGCCTGATTGCTACATTCATAGGAATTTGTAAATTACCTACAGGGATGAATTGGACAAATCTCATCGGGGTTGGATTTCTTGCCGGAATAGGATTCACAATGTCTATTTTTATCACGCTACTTGCTTTCGATGATTTCCAGATAATCAACAATGCAAAATTTATCGTCATGTGCGCCTCATTTATTGCCGGAATTATAGGTTATATTTGGTTGAGAATTATTGCTAAGGTATAATGCCTGATTAAATGATGAGAAAAAATTATGCTCAAACAGTGGAATGGCTGTATGAAAAACTGCCCATGTTCCAAAGAATCGGTACAAAAGCATTTAAAAAAGATTTGTACAATATTATCGAATTTACAAACCGCTTAGGAAATCCACAGGAAAAATACCCGACCATACATATTGCCGGAACCAACGGAAAAGGAAGTACTTCTCACATGCTGGCATCTGTACTTCAGGAAGCGGGGTATAAAGTTGGCCTGACCACATCACCTCATTTAAAAGATTTCAGAGAGAGAATCCGGGTAGATGGTAATATGTGTAATGAGGATTTTGTAATTGATTTTGTAGAACAAAACGCAAGAAAAATAGAGTCTTTAGACGCATCTTTTTTTGAAGTTTCCATAGCGATGGCATTTGACTATTTTGCAAAAGAAAAAGTTGATATTGCAGTGATAGAAACCGGATTGGGAGGAAGATTGGATTCAACCAATATTATAACCCCTATTTTATCCGTGATTACCAATATCGGGTTAGACCATACATATATTTTAGGGAATACCATAGAAGAAATCGCTTTTGAAAAGGCGGGGATCATAAAACCAGATATTCCTGTGGTCATTGGCGAGTCAATTCCTGAAAGCCGAAAAGTTTTTGAAAAAAAAGCATTAGAAATGAATGCTGAAATTGTATTTGCCGAGGAAAAGGAATTCAAAGAATATGATTCAGATTTAAAAGGAATTTATCAGATAAAAAACCGGAGGACCGTTTTAGCGGCAATTGAAATTTTACAAACAAGCGGCTTCAAAATAGATGAAAAATCCATAAAGAAAGGTTTGAAGAAAGTCGTCAAAAATACCGGACTAAGGGGCAGGTGGGAAATCTTACAAACAAATCCTTTAATCGCCACAGATACCGCTCACAACGTACATGGGTTGAATGAAGTTATGAGACAAATAAAAGAAACGGATTACAATCAGCTTCACCTGGTTCTCGGTTTTGTAGAAGACAAAGACATAAAGTCTATTTTGGAAATTTTCCCGGAAGATGCCGTTTATCACTTCAGTGAGCCGGATGTTCCACGTAAGATGCCTGTAGAAGAACTTAAAAAAATCGTCCCAAAAGAGTTAAATGCCCATTATTATCCTACAATTACAGATGCTCTATCAAATGCTAAAAAAAACGCCAACATAGATGATTTCATTTATGTTGGCGGCAGCACCTTTGTGGTAGCTGAAATTATTTAACTGTTAGTTTTTCCTGAATGGATTCTTAGGTAAGAATTTTTCCCACCACTTTTTCTTTTTTTGTACATAGCCGTAACCATAGCCATAGCCATAGCCGTAACCATAGCCGTAACCATAACCGTAGGCTTTATTGGAACCGACATCATTGAGAAGCATGGCCATATTAGGCAACTTCTTATCTCGGTACAGCTCTTTTGGTACGTTCAGCATACGTTTATCCAAATAATTGGCTCGTGCCACATACAGCAGTAAATCTGCTTTTTCTGAAATCAACTGGGTATCGGCCACCATACCCACAGGGGCGGTATCTACAATAATAAAATCATATTTTCCCTGAGCTTGTTCAATAATTTGATTGAACCTCCCGTTCATCAGGAGCTCAGATGGATTAGGTGCTAAAACACCCGTAGGAACTATGTCAAAAGTAAATGATGAGTCTTTTATGATGATGTCATCCAGGGTTAAATCATGATCCATCAAAAAGTGGGTAATTCCCTTTCGATTAGACATTAAATTTTTTAGGTCTAGATATTCCAATACCTTTGGATTCCTGATATCCGCCTCTATAATCAACACCCTGTTTTTGGTAGTGGCAGAAGAAAAGATGATTGCAAGATTGGTTGCAATAAAGGTTTTACCTTCACCGCTTATGGTTGAAGTCACATAAATGGTCTTTGTTTCTTGCTTATTTCCCGAGAGATAAAAATTGATATTGGTTCGTAAAATACGAAATGCTTCCGCCAAAACACTTCTGTCATTTTGTTCAATAAATGTACTGTCTGAAGTAGGTATATCACCAATAACAGGAGCTTTTACAATTTCTTCAACTTCTTTACGGGAATGTACTTTATTATCTAATAAGAACTTAACGTACAAAATTCCAAAAGGAATTAAAAAGCCTAACATTCCCGCTGCCAAATAAATGATATTCTTTTTAGGAGAAACCGGAATATTACTACCATAAGCTGTGTCAACAATCTTTATTTTCGATGGAGTCGCAGCATTTGAAATTTCCGTTTCCTCTCTTTTTTGCAACAAAAAGAGATAAATGGCTTCAACAATTTGCTGTTGCCTTGATATATCTCGAAATTCTCTTTCCTGATTAGGAAAAGCCGATATTTTTGAGTCAATGCTTCCTCCCCTCCCTTTTATTTTATTGACAGCTATTTGTGTAGTTTGCCTGTAATTTTGTAAGCTGGATTTGAGCGTATTACCAACCTCATCTATTTGGTGATTAAGATTCTGTATGATTGGATTTTTCTCTGTAGAGTGTTGCAGGGCCGTATTTCTTTCCAACACCAACTCATTGTATTTTTGAGTGGTGGCACTGATTGCAGCATCATTTAAACCAATATTGGCAGGTACCAGCTCATCTTTATTGGACTTTAAATAATCATTCATATATTCAATCAGGTTAAGCTGAGTAGAATATTCCAAAAATTTCTGATCGTTCAATACGGAGCTTTGTAAGTTAATTCCCGTCTCTGTAACCAAATCCGTAACATTGTTTTTAGATTTAAATTCCTGTACGTTTTTGTCTGCACCTTTTAAATCTGCAGAAATGAGATCTAGTCTTTCATTGATAAACATAGCGGTTTTTTCTCCTACTATTTTTTTATCATTGAAAGCATCCAAATTATATTGCCTTACCAATTCATCAATAATACGAACAGCCTTTTCTTTTACATTGTCTGTCAACGAAAGAGTAATTACATTATTTTTTCTACCAATTGAACCGGTAGCCTCCATCTGTAAACGATTTTTATAGGTCTCAACGACACTCATGAAAGGTATTATTTTGATATACACCAGCTCCTCCTTATTCTTTCCGGTATTAATCATATTTGGTAACAAAACTATATCTCCAATAGAAGTAGACAGGGTCTTACCAAAAACTCCTTTTATCTTGTTTTCTGTGGGCTCTTCAATAAATTCAAAAGTTGTGGGGGATAAAATTTTTACACGGAAGGATACTCTCACAGAATCCTGCGTCAATATGTTTTCATCCAATAACGTTAACTTTACAGGAGAACTCTCTTTCAATATCTCAGTAGTTTTAATCCTCCCTTCTGTGAAGTATCTTATATTAAGTTTGAGTTCCTTTGCCACTTCCATCATCAGGCGTCTGGATTTCAAAATCTCTATTTGGTCTTCAACATTTGTTCTAGCCCCGCTTGACAAAATGGATAAATCTTGTAAGGCTGCCAATTCACCAGCCATAGAATTTGACTCGTCCAGCACCAATATTTTAGACTCTACCTTATACTCGGGAGTACTATATCTCAAATAGATATAGGCGCCTATCAATGCCAACACCCCACCTATAATAAACCATTTCCAATAATAAGCATATTGCTCCAATATAGATCTTAAATTGATCTGGTTGTTACTCTCCTCGTTTATAGAAGAATCATTATATAAATTTTCTTCGGTATTCATTTTGTGTTTGGTTTTAACGGGTAAGCACTGAAATTACGGTAATTATTAATCCCGCAATCGATATAATAATTGAAGTGTTACGGCTATATGTAGATGAATTGATTTGAGCTTTATTGGGTTCAACATATACTACATCATTTTGCATTAAAAAATACACTGGTGAAGTAAAAACCTCATTTGAGGTCAAGTCTACTCTGTGGAAAGTTTTTTCTCCTTCTATTTCACGGATAACCAGCACATTATCCCTTACACCATTAATTGTCAGGTCTCCCGCCAAGCCTATCGCTTCCAAAATAGTAATGCGCTCATGTGCCAATGTATAACTTCCCGGCACATTGACCTCCCCTAAAACTGTAACCTTAAAATTTGAAATCTGAACAGTAACACCCGGGTCTATGATGTATTCAATCAACAAATTTTTCATCTGGCTTATTGCCTGAGTACGTGTCAATCCTCCTAATTTAACTTTTCCTATAACGGGGTATTCAATGTATCCTTCTTCATCAACCAAGTAAGTTTGCAGTCTTGCTTCATTTGCACTTTGATAATAATAATTTACCTGATTAAAAGGCTTTGTCGCTTCAAAATCTCTTGCAGATACTGTTATGACCAATAAATCATCAGGCTGGATGACCGGAGAGTATTGCTCCGCCTGTTTCTCTATGGATTGCAGGTCACCCTGAAAATAAACTATTTTTTCACGTGATGCACAGCCTGTAATGATCAGAAAGCCTGTCAAAAGGAAAATTAGTTTTGGTATGTTCAGATGAAATATTTTCTTCATACTAGATTTTGAATTTGCAAATATATGACTATTAGTATAATATTTAAATCTCTTTGTCAATTGTACAATAAATCGAATTTCGGGATTTGTATTCGGGCACTAATTCTTTTATCTTGGTTACGAGTTCTAAGTTTTTTTCTAATTGGTCAGGGTTTTGATTTTCTTTTATTAAATCATTGATCTTTTCCACAAACTCTCCTGATGTGGCATGCCGAACTTTGGCAATCATAATTTTTTCATGATGGGTTTTAATGGTTGTTTCACCATCTGCCAGAAGCTCTTCATAAATTTTCTCTCCCGGCCTGAGCCCTGTAATTTTGATGTCTATATCCTGCGGATAACGCAACCCGCTGAGTCTGATGATCTTTTTGGCCAAATCAAGGATTTTTACCGATTCTCCCATATCAAAGACAAACACTTCACCTCCTTTTCCCATTACACCTGCTTCCAAAACCAATTGACATGCTTCCGGAATCGTCATAAAATAACGGGTAATTTCCGGGTGTGTTACCGTTAACGGGCCTCCTTCTTCTATCTGTCTTTTGAAAATCGGAATTACAGAGCCATTGGATCCCAATACATTTCCAAAACGGGTAACAATAAAATTTGTTTTTGTAATCCTATCCAGATAAGTCACATAAAGCTCTGCTATCCGTTTGGTGGCCCCCATTACATTGGTTGGATTTACCGCTTTATCTGTTGAAACCATTACAAATTTTTCAACCCCGTATTCTACAGCCTTGTCGGCAGCGATTTTTGTACCTTTTATATTGGTATGTACAGCTTCATACGGATTGTCTTCCATCAAAGGAACATGCTTATAAGCCGCTGCGTGAAAAACAACCTGCGGACGAAAAATTCTAAAAATGGTGTCCACCCTGTTCGGATCACGTATATCGGCCATCACAAACTCACAGTTGCCGTTGTATTTATCCAAGGTGGTTTGTTGTAAATCATAGAGGGGGGATTCTGCCTGATCTACCAATATTAATTTTTTGTACGGATATTCCATCAGCTGACGTGAAATCTCACTGCCTATAGATCCCGCTGCTCCGGTTACCATTACTATTTTATCGCGGATTTCTTCACGGATTTCAGGATTGTCGAGTTTTATAGGTTTTCTCCCCAATAAATCTTCAATTTTGACAGCTTTAATTTGCTGCGCGTTCAAATCACCGTTTAACCATTTATTTATCGCCGGGACTATCTTAAGCGTTACCGGCGCATCTGCAAATGAATCCACAATTTCTCTCAATCGTGAGGGACGTATGTTCTGAATAGATATAATGATCTCATTTATGTGGTGCTTTTCTAAAAATCTGGTATCGATTTTTTTTGGGTCATAAACGGCAACTCCGTTAATTTTTTTACCGATTTTACTTTTCTTGTCGTCTAAATATCCGAATATACTGATCCTGCTTCGTTCATCATTTTTCAATGCCTTGTAGGTAATAATCCCTGAATCTCCTGCTCCATAAATCATTGCGCGTTTGGTATAGCGGGTTCCTACTACATAATAATCGTAAAGATTCTTGTAGAGGATTCTCAGAAAAATCAGCGCCATCGTATTCAATAAAAAATGAATAATGATGGTAGGTGATTTTACAATATAAACCGATTCCGGTGTTGCTTTGCCAATCAGAAGAGAAAACACTCCTAACAAAATCGCCAATAATATATTGGCCTTCAACACGTTGAACACATCTTTAAATCCCGTATGCCTTACAATCCCCTTGTATGATGAAATAGCCAAAAAAGAGACAAAGGCAAAGAAAAGAATTTGCGGGGACTGAATTAAGGCGATTTTCAGGTCGGTATCAGAGAAATTAAATTGGAAATTCCTGATGATTAAAAAGGCGATTAGAAAAGTGTTCAGCGTTATGTATAAATCTATACAAAGCACCACCCAGCGAGGAGTTTCTCTTCGCAAACTTCTTTTCAACTGTTGTCTCAACAACAAAAAATTAGAACCCTTCAATTACTCTATCTAAATCTTCTTTAATCAAATCAGATCCGCTTGGCAAGCATAGCCCTACTTCGAACAATCCCTCACTTGTCCCATTTATATATTTAGGGTATTTATCAAATATGGGTTGCATATGCATCGGTTTCCATAATGGTCTGGTCTCTATATTCACATTTTGTAATTTTTCCCGGATTTTTTCTCTTTGTTCAAATGATTCTGTCAAAATACATGACAACCATCTGTTTGAGAAAAATCCCTCAGGCTCATTTACAAAAGTAATACCATTTTTATCTTTTAATTTTGATTGATAGTATTCAAAATTTGACCTCCTTGCTTCTACTCTTTCGGGAAGAACTTCCATTTGTCCACGACCAATCCCAGCGACTATATTAGACATTCTGTAGTTGTATCCTACATGGGAGTGTTGATAATGAGGTTCGTTATCTCTTGCCTGGGTTGCCAAAAAGACAGCTTTTTTCCTTAGTTCTTTGTCTTTCAAGACCAATGCTCCTCCTCCAGATGTTGTAATGATCTTATTTCCGTTAAAAGATAATACAGAAATATCACCCAAAGTCCCGCATCTTTTCCCTTTGTATTTACTTCCCAGTGCTTCGGCTGAATCTTCCAGAACCGGTATTTCATATTTTTCAGACAAACATTTTATTTCATCATGCATATATGGCATACCATAAAGGTGTACCGCTATGATGGCTTTGGGTTTTTTACCATTTGCAATTCTGTCTTTTATGGCTCTTTCCAGCTGTTCCGGGCAAAGGTTCCATGTTTCAGGTTCACTATCTACAAAAACAGGCGTAGCTCCCTGGTACATTATGGGGTTGGCAGAAGCGGAAAAAGTCATGCTTTGACAAATCACTTCATCACCATTTTCAACACCCAGCAAGATTAGTCCTAAATGTATAGCAGCTGTTCCTGCACTCAGGGCAGCGACACAGACATTTTCACCCAAATAATTTTCTAAATCACCTTCAAAACCTTCTACATTAGGACCTAAAGGAGCTACCCAATTAGTATCAAATGCTGCATGAATGTATTTAAGCTCGTTACCTCCCATGTGTGGTGAAGACAACCAGATTTTTTTTGAGTTCATCGAATTAGTTTAGTAAATTAAGCTTTGCAAAGATAATGAGTTTATCTTACGTAAGATTTATTTATTTTGATATTTTATAATTCGTGCCAAAGTCACTATTGCAACCATATGACTAAGCACTTTTTCCAATGATAGTCATTACGGATACAATAGTAAAAGATTAGTTTACTCTCAACAATCTATCGCATTTTGAGAACATTATCCCTTCCTGGTAATTAGAGTATGAGTTAATGTTTTTATTTCCTTCTAACCATTCAATATATATAGCTGCTGTATTATTTCCTGCCTCATGTGAAAATGGATAACCTCCACCGAAACGCGGGTTTAATTCCAGCACGTACAGTTCGCCATTATGTTCAAATACATCACAGTCCAGGTTTCCTATATGTTTAAGGTTTTCACCAATAGCCCTGCCTATTTCCTCAAATCGCTCATCAATTACGGAAATAGCTTTATCGGTTTCTCCTGAGCGCATGGATAGTTTTTGACGAACAAAAGTTCCTGCGTAATTACCTTCAAAATCATTTAAAACATCCATACCATATTCTGTCCCAGGAATTTTTTCCTGGATAAGAATTGCGTGATTCATATCCTCTTTACTTGCTTCGGCAAGAATGGTTCTTTTTAAGCGAATGGTTTGCAGTTTATAAGCCAACTCTAATTCTTCCATATCTTCAGGAAAATCAATGCCAATAGAGGCACTTCCCCAACGAGGTTTAATTACCAGAGGAAATTTTAATTCATCTTCTTGAATCGCTTTTATGGCTTCTTTTAAATCAATAAAAGTTTTAGGTGACTTAAGATTTACGCTTTCTAAAAATTTTACGGTCTCCCATTTGTCAAACGCTATTTTTATAGCTTCTTCACTTGCTACAATTACCTTTGCTCCCAGATTTTCAATTTGTTCTTTGGCTTGACTAAGTATGGGAAGTTCTAAATCGTTCAAAGAAATTACACAGTTGATATTATTTTCTTTTACTATTTTCAGTAAAGAAGGAATATAGTCTTCACTATATATAGCAGGCACCCGAATCGCTACATCCGCATCTACCAAAGCCGGGGCGGTAAGCTGCATATCAGTAGCATAAATTTTTCCTTTTCCTTTAAGGGCTTCCTTGAAATAGTTGATCAGGTAATTACGACGACCTGCACAAGTAAATAGTATGTTCATTTATTCTGCTAAAAAATTAAATATCCCTCCTGTATGCCAAAAAAGGACATCTTCTTCATTAATATTATTTTTTACTATAAAATCTAACATTCCATAAAATGCTTTTCCAGTATAACAAGTATCGAGTGTAAAGCCATAATTTCTTATAGAATTTAAACTTAATGCTTTTAATTCTTCATTATGTTTACCGTACCCCCCCATTAGATAGTCATCTAATACAATTACTTCTCTACCCAAACAATTTATTTGGTAATGAAAACACAACTCTTTATAAAAGTCACTTACAATTTGTATAGCTTGTTCTGATTTTCTTCCAACAGATATTCCTATTACTTTGGTGTTTACAAAGTTATATTTATCCAGACCTGCCATTATGCCTGATTGCGTAGAACCTGTTCCTGACGCATGAAATATAAAATCGGGATGCCAATTGTTTTTTTTACAATATTCTTTTAATTCATATACCACATCAATGTACGCCTTCCCACCTTCTTTTGTATGTCCGCCACCATAAATATAGTAAGGGTTGAGGCCTGCATTCTCATATTGCAGCATTGCTTGATCCATGGTGGATCCAATCTTGGCAGCTTCACTTACAAATACTATTTCTGCACCGGATAACCGCATTATCTTGGCATTACCCGATTGTTTGTAAAAGTCCTCCTGTGGCCCATGGAGTACTAATGTGCACCTCATTTTTTGTTGTGCGGCAAAAATTGCTACCGCCCTACAGTGGTTGGACTGAATCCCACCTGTAGTTACTAAGGAATTTGCTCCTTTTAAAAAAATATCTTTACTAATTGCATCCATTTTCCGTCCTTTGTTACCTCCTCCCAAAAAAGGGTAAAGATCGTCACGGAATACTTTGATGTTATTATCTATTTTTTCAATCATTCTTTGAAGGCCTTAATTTCGATTAATTCTTCTCCATTTTTAACCATCAAACCTTTATGTCCGGGAAAAGTATATGCTCTGGCCAACCTATATATCTCGTCCCAATTGTTTAAATCTTCAAACTCAATTACTCTTTTTTCGTCAATTTCTTTCTTAAAATAAAGTTTATTCAACTCCCCTTTACTTTCAAATTCTTTCTGGGGAACAGCTTCAATATTTTTGGAAGGATCTATTACATCATTTCTGTTCAGAAAATTTAAAAATGCATTTTTTAACGCCTCTAATGTCAGCGAAAAAAATTCAAACGCAGTAGGTTTACCCTCTACAGGCAGTAAAACACGCTCTACTATATCTCCCTCATCTATTCCTTGCGAAATAAAATGTAATGTTCCTCCTACTCTATCGGCTCCTTCGTATACGGCATAATTTGCAATATTAGCGCCTCTATATCTTGGAAGTTCTCCTCCATGTAAATTTATAATGCCAGGAGAAAAACACTCATAATATTCTTTTTTAAACAACCTATGGTATCTTATCGAGATACCCAATGTTTGAGTCTCTGTTGCAAGTATTGCTGCCTGCTCAAAATCTAATATAGGTAAGTTATTAGCCAGACAATAGCTATACAGGCTTTTTTCTTTCATTCCATGATTTGAAAATGCATCTTCATCATACTGATCGCAAACTACTCCTACTATTTTAAAATTATTATTCTCAATAATTTTAGTCACAACCCATGTAGCCAAAGGAACATTTCCAAATATGATTATATTTCTCATCCTTTCTCTCTGTATTTATCTAATGTTTTTAATTTATCTCCCGGTATAATTATTACATCTTTTCTATTTATTACATTTTTTATGGTTTGAATAAGAATTTTCGCATCATTTATAAATGACAGGGACTCTACATACTGAGCATCCATCTCTAAGCGTTCATCCCAATTGAGGGTGTTTCTTCCATTCACTTGCGCGTATCCGGTAATTCCCGGGCGGACAGTATGTCTTAAGCTTTCCCTTTCTGTATAGTAAGGTAAATATTTAACCAATAGAGGCCTGGGGCCGATCAAAGACATTTCGCCTTTTAATACATTAATCAGTTGTGGTATTTCATCTAAAGATGTTTTTCTCACAAATGCCCCAACTTTGGTCAGGCGTTGTACATCAGGCAATAAATTTCCCACGGCATCCTTCTTATCATTCATTGTCCTGAACTTTATAATGCTAAATATTTTCTCATTTTTGCCAGGGCGTCTTTGAAAGAAAAAAGGCTTCCCTTGATTGGCAAACAACAATCCTATAGTTACAATTATAAATATTGGACTTAGAAATAGCAGTCCTATCAAAGCCAATAAAAAATCAAACAGTCTTTTATAATATTGGAAATACAAATTATGAATCTAAAAACGAAAGGTTAATCAACTTTACTTACTTTAAACAAAATTCTATTTAACAGATATTTAGGTCTATAATAAAATTTGCTTTTTAATAAAAATGAGATGCTGCTTTTATTGTTCAAATACTCATCTCCATACTTCAAATATGACTTCTCTACAAGTTTTCTCCATTCTTCACTATCATCAAATTTAGCCATAACTATAATTGAGTATCTATCTTTATCGGTTTTGTTATAAACTTCATGTAAATTTGAAAAATTTACTAGATAGACATCTCCTGTTTGGATTGGCATTCTGTAGTTTCCAACATTGAAAATTACCTCTTTTGGCCATTCTATTGCAAAAGTCACATAAGTTACGTGTTCGGGCGAAGTGAGATCAGATACTCCCAATATGCTTTTTTTGGAGTCCACATGCGGACCTATTTCTCCTCCCGGTTCCAATAGGTTCATTTTTACTCTGTATAGTCTCGAGTAAGGTAAGGTATCTTCAATCCATTTTTTTGTAAAAGGTGTTTTTTCAACAACATCAGTCCAAACATAAGGGGCTTCATCTTCATTAGAATATCCATAAAATTTGGCCGGTCTGGGTTTATCGGTTGATAAACCGTGAAGTACCGCACCCTTCCATGCAGCGTTCCCGGACTGACCCGTAGCACTTTCTTTTACTTTTAATATTTCCTGTAATATTTTTTCTACCGGAACTTCCATATCCAATTTTAAAAAAGGAATATTACTTTCTCTAATTATCCAATTGTAATCTTTTTGTGTTTTCATATTTGTTAGCTTGTTAAAATTTCTATCATTACCTTATTTACAAGGTTGACATCATATTTTTCTTCCGCAAATTTTCTGCTATTGTCACCAAAGATAGGAATGTCTTTTGGATTTAAAATAAAATGCTCCATTTTATCATACAACTCATCAATATTTTTTATGGGAATTAAAAATCCGTTAGGATTTTGAGGGTTTATAGTTTCCCTGCACCCGGCAGCATTGGTTGTAATTATGGCTCTACCCATTGACATCGCTTCTAATAATGATCTAGGCACTCCTTCTCTGTAATAAGAAGGCAACACAACTACAGAGCTATTTATGATTTCACCCCTTACATCTTCTACTCTTCCTTTATAATGTATGACGTCTTTTTTTATTATCTTATCATGCAAAGAATCTTCTATGCTGACTACGGTTCCTTTTTCATATTCTCCTAATAATATGAAATCAACGTTCGGGTATTTTTTCTTAATTCTTTCAGCTGCCAAATAATATTCAGAAATACCCTTAGCCTTTAATAATCTACTCATCAATAGAAAAGTAATTTTCTCAGGAGGAGGGGTCTGGTAAAAATAAATCAAATCCACTCCAGAGCCATTTACAATAAAAATGTTTTGTTGGGGATTTAGTATTTTTTCTTTTATCAGATCAGAATAATCATCTTCATTCTGTAAAATTATATTATTATTACACGAAAGAGCTTTCTTGAGCAAGAGCAAAGTAAATTGGGACAATACACCTTGCGAAGTAAAATTGTGCCCTAATCCGGTAATCATACAACTGATTGAGTTTACCCTAAGAAGCTTGGCGGCAATACTCCCATATATGATTGGTTTATAAGTGTAAGAGAAAAACAAATCGGGTTTTATTGTCAGAATAATTTTTATCAAATGAATAAAGTATAAAAAATCATTGATAATCGATATTTTATTTCCCTGAAGTCTATTCTCAATAATAACGACACCCAGCCTTTCTAACATCTCTCTATACTTGTTCTCTTCTATCTGAGGTGTTGAAGCATATACAGCATAACCTTCTGAGATCAACTCGGTTATTAATTTACCTCTGAAATTTACTAAAGACCTGTATGAACTGCTACATATCAAAATCTTTTTTTTCTTTCCTGACATTTTTGATTTACTTTAATTAGTTTAAATTTTTTGATTAATCTACAATACAAAAGGAACACTATGAATTTTGGTTTATTTATTATCCTTGATAAATAAACCTCTTTTAAATTCTTATTTATATCTTTTTAAATTGATTGCGGAAAACGCTATAAAAGATAAGAACATACTTAGTTTTCCGTTCATCCCCTCTGCCATAGATAAAATAATGAACGCTAAAACAACGGCAAAAGGAAGATACCTGTATGTACCCATATTAGAACGTAAGTAAATAAAAGACGCTCTAAGAATTGATAACCAAAACAATAAATAAGAGAGGGAAGCAATAATACCATTTTGTCCCAACATGCTAATAAAGGTATTATGACCCGCAATATCAAACGTTTTACTAAAGTATCCCCGGCCGTG
This sequence comes from uncultured Weeksellaceae bacterium, assembly GCA_964554275.1. GTDB lineage: Bacteria > Bacteroidota > Bacteroidia > Flavobacteriales > Weeksellaceae > Moheibacter. The sequence continues at coordinate 16,284 of CAZKOC010000003.1, read as the reverse complement.
TCCCAAAAGCCTGGCATCGTTTATTGTTGTCCTCCATATATAATCTCTACCAGAGGTCAAATCTTCACTTTCCTCCTTTGCCTCGAATTTAGCAATAATAGCATCATCTACTATACTTCCAACAGGAGTATAAACATATATAACTATCAAGACTAATGACAACATTAAAAAACCGAAAATTGAGGAGGCAAATGATTTTGCTTTAACTTTAATCTTCTTATCAAAAAGAGAACTGTAAAAAAATAAGAAAATAGAAAAGAAAATTATAGTAAGAAAACTTGTCCTACTGGAAGAAATGATTGTAAACAAAAACAAAATTAAAAGCAACCCATATGATCCCCAAGTATAAAAACGTGAAGATTTTTTTTCTTTTATCTTTATAAACACAACCGAAAATAATGCACAAAACAGCGTAGCGGCTATGGAGCCGGTTGAATTCGGGTTGTAGAAGAATCCCTCATATGAATATAATCTGATTCCATGCGTCATAATTCCTATGAAAAACAATGGGACATGGGTTATTAGCGTTATATTTAACATATATTTCAATAACGTAGGGCCATCCATATTAACCATAAATCTGCTCAAAATAATCCAAATGGCATATAATCCTGTCGCAAGCAGGAACCCTGTGAAATCATTATCGTTATAAAGAGAAGAAAAAGCAGTGCTTATAACAAATATCAAAAGAAATATGGAAGGTGACTTAAACCTTAAGTCCGAAACAATTCCCCCGATCAAAATTACTCTTAAAATCAGGAAAAATAAGCCGGCCCCAAGCAACGGTGCGTTTAAAAATCTGTAACCATCCGTCAATAGCAATGAACTTGCAAGGACGATGCATGCTAGCGATATATATACATGATATTTAAAGCGAATTTTCATGTCTTATTCTATCTTGATATTTTTTTATAATTTTCGATATAATTCATGGTCATTTTCTCTAATGAATAATTTTGAGAACATTTGTGTGCTATCTCTGATACCTTCTCGTTTTTTGATAAAAAATGTTTTATATTTCTTATTTGATTAATAAGATCTGAAGGATTTTCATTTTCAAAATAAAATATCGGACAATCTGTGCCTTCAAATAACCCATTCAAACCGTCAACATTACTCGCTAAAACAGGCAGTCCTGTTGATAAGGCCTCAACAACGACCAATCCGAAACCTTCCCATCTTGAAGATATTAGAAACAAATCCGCCTGATTGAGGTATTCTTCTATATTGTCAGACCAGCCTGCAAACACCACATTGTTTTTTATCCCTAACTCGCCCGCTAAATATTCCAAATCTTCTCTTTCGCTCCCTGTCCCCACTATTGTATAGCTATCTACTTCTGCCTGAAATAAATCTTTCAAAGCTTTAAATGCTATATCATAACCTTTCTGTCGTGTCAGGGATCCAACAGAAACTATTTTTAATTTGGTATTCTCTGTTATTTGTCGTCTGTCTTTTTTAACTTCAAACAATCTTGCGCCGTTATTAATAGTTATAACTTTTTCTTTAAAAGTTGTTCCTATCCAATTAAGAAGATTTTTTCTTACTCCTTCAGAAATACAAATGACAGAGCAATATCTTTTATAAAAATACCTTTCAAAGTATCGTAGTATTCCATATTTTCTCCTCCTATTGAAAGAATTGTGTTCAGTATAAACCAAGGTTACATTTAAGCCTAAGGTGGCTAGGGCGACAAAAAAAAACGAGTAGGTTAAATGGGCATGAACAATAACTTTTTCTTCTGTCGACTGTCTGATCTGGTTTTTAATAAATCTACGGATTTTGAAAATGTTGTCAAGTGATTTTACAGATTTTACATTTAAGCAAAATTCGTTGTCAAATAATGGCTCGCTGGTCGCATTTCTAAAATAAAGAGCTACTGCATCAATATCGTAATCCAAGTATCTTTTATTTAGTTCCCTTACTAATAATTCAGCCCCACCACCTATCGGAGACATTATTATATTTATTACTTTCAATTTAGCCATTATACAGTAACTCTACTAAAGATTATACATCTTTAAAATGCTTGTAACTATCTCGTCTAAATCATTTTTTGTATTGTTCCTGAAGACTGTGATACTTTTTTGGGCATTTAATTGATTTATTATATTTTCAAACATATTTTTCTCCTTTTCAATACTGATTTCGTCAGACCTATTGATGTCCTGGTGATCATTGCGTATTTGCTTTCTTTCTTTTATTATTTTGAAATCGGCTGTTATAAACACTTCCTGAGAAGTTACACTCCTATCCTTACTAAGGATATTATATAGTTTCAAACAATTTGCTTTCAGGTCTAAATTCGTCCTCATTATGATGCTTAAAGATTTTTGAGCGACTCCCTCATCAATTAAAATATGTTCAGAAGAAGAAGCATTAACATATGTCCATGTCAGTTTGTGCCCGTAAATAAATTTAAACAATTCATAACTACTTTTAGCTTTTTTATTTCTTATTTTTATGAATAAAGCTAAGGTCGATAAAAATATATTTACTTTATTTATTAAAACCGATAATTTATTATGTTTCTTTCGAATATCGGTTATGCTTTGAATTTTACCATTTGATTGTTCCAATAACATTTTTACAGCGGTACTTTTACCACTTGCAGGCACACCATTCAATTCTATTATTTTTTTTTCCAATTTTATTGAGGCATGTTATGATTCAACTTTTTCTTATTTTATCTATTTTAAATAATAATTTTAATATGAACCGCAAGTAGCTATTCTTCAAAAAAATATATTTATAGTGTTGTGTGAAGTTGTTGTTTTCCTGCAAAATTTCCAGCTTACGCATACCATCTTTAAAATTATCAGACGACCCTTCATTTCTAAATATATTGAAACATATACCGAGCTGAAAATTATATGAGGCTTGAGGGCTAAATAATTTTTGATGTTTATTCATAAAATATTCTGACGCTTTGTAGTTACTCGAATTGCTCATTCGGTTTTTTACATCAACATATATTTTAACTGTGGCATCAGTATCTACTATAAATCGGTGTTTTTGGTCAAAGCGGATCGCTAAATCCCAATCTTGATGCTTTGCTAAATCATCATCAAACAGAACATCAAGAAATGATTCCCTCTTAAATACGAAAGTGGAAGTACGTGCGTCTCCCTTTTTAACAAAAAGATAATCCGGAAGTGTTGTGCCGGCCAAATCAGGGTTTTCCTTTTTTTTGACCTGATCATCCCTTACAATAAAGAATGAGCCAAAACAACCATCTACGGCATGTTTACCTAATAATGTCAATTTATTTTTCAGATGATTGGAAGTCCATTCATCATCGCTATCCAGAAAAGCTATAAATTGTCCGGTAGAGGCTTTTGCTCCGGCATTCCTTGCTGCCGCTCCCCCCATGGATTCGCTATTTTTAATAAGAAAAATATTTTCATGTTCCTTTTGTAGCTGATTTATCTTTCCTACAGTATTATCTGTTGAAGCATCATCTACTACAATAACTTCAATGGTGTAATCTCCTTCTTGAGAAAGCACACTATTGATTGCCCGGAAAATAGTATCTTCCCTGTTTTTTGCAGGAATAATTACAGATACTTTGGGGTTTTCTATATAATTTAACATTACTGATTTTCAATTTGATATATTTCCGCCAACTTCAGTCCATTAAAGTCAAAAAAGAAATTAAATACTTCCGCTGCTTCCTGTTCGTCAAATTCACCACTTCTTACTCCTGGCCAATTGGAAAGGTCTTCTAAAAAAATGATACGGGGTTTATTCATACAAAACGTAACAGGAATTTCCGTATGGTTTAAAGCTGCTAAAGATGATATTCTATGCTTACCATGTAATACGATGAAGCGATAGTCATCTTTTCTTTTTAAAAAATATCCTTGAATATGGTTGCTGTTGAATAAATCTGAAGAAACCTGAGGCACATATCCTTTGGTTTTAATGGAATTAAAAACATGATATATCCTGCCTAGTTCATTTTCAATTTGATTATTTGAAACCGGGCCACAGTAATTCAAACGTGAACCATTGGGTTTAACCTTTGCTGTGTAGTCCCAGGGAAGTCGATACCTAAAAAGCCCTGCTCCGGCAGTGATCCTGTCTTTTTCCAAAAAGATACTTTTAGTTGATTCGGGACAGAATTTTTTATAATAGTCATATAGAGGAGGGAGAGAATTATTATTTTGATTGTTTAAATAATGAGAAAGCGTTTCTGTATATGGATGATATCCTTGTGGTTTACAACAAAAGTCAAATCCAAAAAAATCTCTGGTTATCTCTAAAGGGATTTTAAATACAGGTTGCCCGAAGTGGCTGTAAATAACCATTTTATATGAATCGTCAGTGTAAGTTCTGACAGTGTCATGTCTCGAAACTACCAATTTTAGTCTTGACAATATTTTTTCTATAACCTTCCGCATATCGTTATTTTAACGCTCGAACTCCCTTTTCCAATTTACATCATTTCTTATAATTTTAACCGGAATTCCTCCCAGCAAGCTATTATCTTCTTCAATTTTTTTATTGAATAGTGTTTTTGTGCCTACAACTGAACCGCTTGGTATTTGTGCTCCTTTCAGGATATGTACATCTGCTCCCACCCAAACATGGTTACCTATTATAATATCCTGTGCAGGGTTTATTCTGGAATCATTCTGATAGATAGGGTGACCGTCTGATGTCCGTATATCTACATTATATGAAAACATACAGTCTTCGCCAATAGTTATATTGGTTCCTTCATATGCTTTGATCTTACAATTCAAATTAAACGTTGTATTATCTCCAATGACTAATGTGTTCCCGTTTCCCCACAATCTTATTTCCATCCTATCTATAAACACATTGTCTTTTATTATGATACAGTTATCGTTTCCATTAATATATATTTTAGTATTGTAAATTCGAGTGTTTCTTTTAGATAAATATTGATTATTATTTCCCGTAATCTTTATTGTAGCTTTTTTCAGTATTGATCTGTCTATGGTGATACGGTTATTTCCATTTGTTTTTTTGAAAGAGTTGAGCCCTATCATCCGATTGAAAAAGAAATTAATGAGTTTAGAATTAATTAATAAATTAAATATTTTACTTTTCATACTTAAAATCCTTGATTAAATATCCTACTTACTCAAATCTTGTAGTTCGATCATTTTCTTAAAGGTAGGGGACATAGATAAGAGTTCCTCATAAGTTCCCATATTCTCTATCCTTCCTTCTTTAAAAAAGATTATTTTATCCGCATCTTTTATAGTTGATAATCTATGGGCAACAACTAGGATAGTATATTTACCTTTCAAATTATCTATGTTCTGTTGAATTGACTTCTCCGTTTTACTATCTAATGCTGAGGTTGCTTCATCCAATATTAAAATATCAATATCTTTGTATAACTCCCTTGCTATTGATAATCTTTGTTTTTGCCCTCCACTTAGATTTATACCATTATTCCCCAATAATGCATCTTCTTTATTTGGTAATGAGTCGATAAAATCGAAAAGAGAAGATAGTTTTATAGCATTTAAAAACTTTTTATAGTTTACGCTATTTTTCTCTGCCCAAAAAGTTACATTATTAAAAATTGTGTCATTAAACATCGATGCTTCCTGTGTTACATAACCTATACGATTTTGATAACTTGTCATGTCATATTCATTGATGTCAATGTTGTCAACTAAAAAGGATCCGTTTTTTAATCTTAATAAACCAGCTATAATATTAATAAATGTAGTTTTCCCACCTCCACTTTCACCCACAAAGGCAACTGTTATATTTTTCTTTATTTCTAAATCTATATTTTTAAGAATATCATATTCCCCATATGAAAAAGATATATTCTTAAAATTCATTCCATATTTCAAACCATTAAACACATTTGTTCCTGTGTCATTATTCTGATGGCTGCTGTACTCTTGCTGAAAACTCTTCATATTCTCAATAGAGCCGGAAACAGACAAAAATCTGTTCCATGAGTTTTGCATAAGAGTCAGCGAATTAAGGGCCCTGTAAAAAAACAACAAGCTGATTAACACCCCTCCCAATGAGCCGGATAAAACATTTACTTGGATAAGTATAACGATTACTACTACAATTACCAAAAGGGGTTCTCTCGTTGCCGTTGAAATAGCACTTAAAATTCCGATTCTCTTTCTACTTGCTTCAATTCTATATATTGACTCTCTGATCCTATCACTAAAGCTTTCTATCAGGCCGGTAGCCCTTAAATATTTAAAATTTGCCACATGCTGTATCACATACCCTTGATACTCATTCGAATCTTTTGTTAATTTACGTGAAGCTCCTTTTGTATGCTTATACAGGATTTTATATATAAAATTGGTTAATACCCCTCCCACGCTTATTAAAAGGGCAAACTGGATATCTACGACAAAGGCGAAAATAGTATACACAATCATCAAAACTCCTTGTTGTAATGCCTGAAAATAATCTATAAATCCTTGTGATACTTTTTCTACTTCGCCGGTCATAGTGTTTTGAATTCTACCAACATCTGCATGTACAAAAATTTCGTAGTTCAAAATATTTAAGCTACCAAGCAACGTAAGTCGTAATTTTCTTATGAAATATTGCTGTAATTTAACCCTATAAGACCAAACATAATAAGTAAAAATTCCTTTTAGTGTAAAGAACACTATCATCATCATCAATACACTCATCAGTGTAAAATTAATTCCAACGATTTTCATTGCGTCTACCAGAAATTCTAAATTTCCCATGCTTGCCGCTTCAATTTTAGAAGAATTATCTACTAATTGCAACAGAGGGAGAAACATAGCTATTCCAAATCCATCCAATACCCCTACCATAATGCTTAATGCCAGGATAATAAATAATCTAAATCCAAGAAACTGGAAAAAATAAGCAAAACTGGAGAACTGATTTTTCAACCATCCTTTCAAGTATTTCATAAGGTGCAAAATCTTAAATTATATTGAAATATCCTTTTATCACAAAGCATAATGTTTTATTCTTTTGATTGTAAATCTCCATGGATTTATTTTAAATTCTCAATCTTAAGACTTTCAAATTGATGAACTGTCTTTCGCAATTCTGTACTAGAAAAACGATGATCCCTGCTATTAAAATAAAGCTCTATCCCTTTTTCCTCACAATATTGGCGGCCCGTAAAGTCTCTATCTTTATATTCATCTCCTATAATTCTAATATCAATTTCAAATGAGCGAAGAATATCTTCCAAATCCTGTTCTGTAGTATAGGGAACTATTTCATCTACAAACTTACAACCTTTTAATTGGATATAACGTTCCACAATTGTTTGACTGGGTTTGTTTTTACTGGGCCTGTCTATAGTGGGGTCTGTTTGAAGTCCGATTATTAAATAATCACACTTTCGTTTAGCTTCTTCTAACATTTTAACGTGCCCGGCATGGAACAGGTCAAAGGCACTAAAAGTAATACCGATTTTCATTATCTTAAAAATAATAAGTTATTTTAAACCAATTCCATAATGTTTAAAACCATTCTCCTTTAAGTAATTGGCTTCATATATATTCCTTCCGTCGAATACTACTTTGTTTTTCAACAATTTCGAAATCACATCCCAGCTTGGCATTCTGAATTCAGGCCATTCCGTTACCAGCAACAACGCATCTGATTCATTACATGCTTCATATGCATCTTTGCAATAGGTGATTTGGTCTCCCAAGTAAAATTCCCTGGCATGTTCCATCGCCACCGGATCATAAGCTTTTACTTCTGCTCCTAACTTTTTTAGCTCCTCTATTATTACCAATGAGGGTGCTTCACGCATATCGTCCGTATTGGGCTTGAAGCTTAATCCCCACATCGCAAATGTTTTTCCCTTCAGATCATCTCCAAAGTGTCTTTTTATTTTTTCAACCAATACATATTTCTGAGCATCATTCACTTCTTCTACCGCCTGCAATACTTTTAATTCGTAATTGTATTCTTTTGCCGTCCTGATGATCGCCTTTACATCTTTGGGGAAGCATGAGCCCCCATAACCTACTCCCGGATAAATAAATTTATTCCCGATTCTTGGATCGGAACCGATTCCTCTTCTCACCATATTTACATCGGCTCCCACACGTTCACACAAGTTAGCGATGTCGTTCATAAAACTGATCTTTGTTGCCAACATGGCATTGGCCGTATATTTGGTCATTTCTGCAGAAGGGATATCCATATAAACAATTCGCTCTCCGTTCAATTGAAATGGTTTGTACAAACGATGCATGATTTTCTGCGCACGTTCATCTTCCGTACCGATTACAATTCTGTCAGGTTTCAGGAAATCTTCTACTGCTGCTCCTTCCTTTAAAAATTCAGGGTTGGAGGCTACTGAAAATTCCAAATTTGAATTTCTGATTTGTAATGCTTTTTTGATTTCTGATTTGACTTTTTCACCTGTTCCTACAGGAACCGTACTTTTTGTGGCTACCACCAAATAATCGGTCATTTTCTCTCCTACTTCCCTGGCTACACCCAAAACGTAGCTCAAATCTGCCGAACCGTCTTCTCCCGGCGGGGTTCCCACTGCTATAAAAACCACTTCACTCCCAACGATAGCAGCCTCTAAATCAGTTGTAAAGGTCAGCCGCCCATTGGCATGATTTCGTTTTACCAACTCTTCTAAGCCGGGTTCGTAAATCGGAATGATTCCATTTTCTAATTTTTCGATCTTATTGGCATCTATATCTACACATACTACATCTATCCCTACGTCCGCAAAACATGTCCCAGAAACCAAACCTACATAACCTGTTCCTACTACTGTTATTTTCATTTAAAAACTATTTTATAATTTACCATCAACTGTATTTAACACTCCTTTCACGTCATATACTACTGCATTTTCTTTCTTCAATACATTCAAATTCAAATCTTCAAACTCTTTATGGGCAACTCCCAAAACAATAGCATCAAATTTTTTAACGGGGATTTCTTTCATGCTATCAATCCTATATTCATATTCCACTTCTTCAGGATTTGCCCAAGGGTCATAAGTTGTGACTTTCACAGAATAGTCTTCTAATGCGTTAATCACATCTACTATTTTAGTATTTCGCACATCCGGACAATTCTCCTTAAACGTTATGCCCAACATCAATATCTCTGATCCGTTAACTTTTATTCCTTTTTTAATCATGCATTTGATCACTTGAGAAGCCACATACTCTCCCATAGAATCGTTGAGTCTTCGTCCTGCCAGGATAATTTCAGGATGATAACCATGCTCTTGCGCCTTTTGAGCAAGATAATATGGGTCAACTCCTATACAATGCCCGCCAACCAATCCTGGTTTAAACGGCAAAAAGTTCCATTTTGTACTGGCAGCTTTCAATACGGCTTGCGTATCAATTTCCAGAATATTGAAGATTTTAGCCAGTTCATTTACGAAGGCTATATTAATGTCTCGTTGTGAATTTTCTATCACCTTTGCAGCTTCTGCCACTTTAATGGTAGGAGCCAAATGCGTTCCGGCTGTAATTACGGATTTATATAAATCATCCACCTTTTTTCCGATTTCGGGTGTAGAACCTGAGGTTATTTTAAGAATTCTTTCTACTGTATGTTCTTTATCTCCCGGATTAATCCTTTCAGGTGAATAACCTGCAAAAAAATCCTCATTGAATTTAAGTCCGCTTATTTTTTCCAAAACCGGCACGCATTCTTCTTCGGTAACTCCCGGATAAACAGTTGACTCATAAATTACTATATCTCCCGGCTTAAGAACTTTTCCAACCGTTTCGCTTGCTCTGTAAAGTGGGGTTAAGTCAGGGCGATTATTTTTGTCTACAGGAGTGGGAACAGTTATCACAAAATAGTTACAACTCTTTATGTCCTCCAGATGACTGGTTACAAAAAGCCCCTTGTCTTCATTGGGGCCATTAACTAAAACAGACTGAAGAATTTCGTTTTCAACCTCTAAAGTACTATCAACGCCTAAACGAAGCTCTTCTATTCTTTTTTGATTAATATCAAATCCTAAGGTGTTATATTTAGTAGCCAACAATCTTGCCAATGGCAATCCTACATATCCTAACCCTATGACAGCTATTTTAATGTTACTCAAGTTTCAGATATTTAAAAACTCCGGCAAATTTACAGTTTTATTTTGTATTGCATAGAATAAATCAGGAGCAAAGAAAAAGCCATAACATTAGTTATGGCTTTTAAATTCAAGTGGTGCCTCCAGGAATCGAACCAGGGACACAAGGATTTTCAGTCCTTTGCTCTACCAACTGAGCTAAGGCACCTACTCATTTGGGACTGCAAAGATAATATTTTTTTAATTTCACGAAAATTTTTTTTGTCATTTTGAATGATTTCATCAAATACTGTAAATAAAATAAGCTGTTCTTTGATTATGGCACCAACCTGTTTGTGGCAATTGTTAGAGAAAAACAGGATACTATGAAAAAATTATTCGCCCCAAACTACTCTTTTAATGTAGTCTGTATAAGACAATATAATCCTTACCACTTTTTCAGAAACATTGGGCATTGAATAATCCGCAACTCTTCGGAAATTCCTCTCCTTTCCTGTTTCCTGATATTGAAGCTGAGTCAATCCCTGAAGGATGCGTTCAGGAGACAAACCCACCATCATCACAGAAGCTTCTTCCATCGCCTCAGGGCGTTCATGCGCTTCTCTTATGTTTAACGCTCTGAAATTTAAAATTGAAGATTCTTCAGAAATCGTCCCTGAATCCGACAAAACGGCATAAGCGTTCATTTGCAAGGCGTTATAATCATGGAATCCGAGTGGCTTCAAAAATTGAATTTCCGGACGGACCTTTACTTGTTTCAGGTCAATCATACTCCGTGTGCGGGGGTGTGTAGACACTATGATCGGATAATTGTATTTTTCTGCTATGGCATTCAAAGAATCCATTAATCCTTTAAAATTCTTTTCAGAATTAATATTTTCTTCCCTGTGAGATGAAATTACAAAGAATTTTTCCTTTTCGAGATTTAATTTGTTCAAAACATCTGAATCTTTAATCTGCGGCAAATAGTGATTCAAAACTTCAAACATGGGAGATCCGGTTTTGATGATCCTGTCTGCGGGCAAACCTTCTCTTAACAAATATTCACGAGCTATGTCACTATAAGTCAGGTTAACATCAGATACATGGTCTACGATTTTACGATTGGTTTCTTCGGGAACGCGTTGGTCAAAACATCTATTCCCTGCTTCCATATGAAAAATGGGAATATGGCGTTTTTTTGCAGGAATTGCACAAAGACAGCTGTTTGTATCTCCTAATACCAGAAATGAGTCAGGTTTTAATTCTTCCAATAAAGAGTCAATTTTTATCAAGATATTTCCGACCGTTTCTGCTGCGGTTTTACCTGCAGCTTCTAAGAAGTAATCTGGTTTCCGGATTCCTAAATCTTTAAAAAAAATCTGGTTCAACTCATAATCGTAATTCTGACCGGTATGAACTATTATATGATCTATCGCTTCAGATTGATCCAAAGCAGACATAACGCGTGACAAACGAATAATTTCCGGACGCGTTCCCACAACTGTCACCACTTTTAGTTTTTTCATATACTTTTACTTAAATTAAGTTCATTTCTATACTTCTTCAAAATAGGTATCTGCGTCTTCCGGATCATATGGTTCATTGATCCAAAAATTAGTATAGAGTATGTCTTCCCCTATGTTTTTTATATTGTGCGTGTACCAAATCGGCATATCGACATAAGCCGGTTCATTTCCATCTAAATAAAAATCCATTACTTCATTTGTTCCTATTTGCCTCAATTGTATAAGCGCTTTTCCCTTTATAACTGCAAATCTTTCTATTTTCCTTGTATGGTAATGATTGCCCCGGGTAATACCGGGCACCGTGGTAGAGAACGAAACCTGCCCTCCAATCCCTAAACGAATAACTTCAACAAACGATCCTCTTGGGTCTGTGTGTTGGATAAATTTTACAGGAAAGTGATTACGATGATTTATATAGCAACGAAAAGTATTAAACAAATTGAGCTCAAATGTTGAGTTGAGTTCCGGAATTTCTCCTTTATCTAAATAATTTTCTTTGTATAGATTTAATAAGTACAGTACTTCCGATACTTTTATAGTTACTGTATGGGGAACTATATACTGTGCATGGCTTTCTCCCTCTCTTACCTTAGAAATTATTTCCGTAACGAGTTCACCCACATAAATTAAATTAACGGTACCATCGTTGTCAATCTTCGGGACTTCTCCATGCGTAAGCTGATGGCAAAAGGTTGCTATAAATGAATTGTAATAAGGCTTCCCAAATGGCCCGAACACATTGGGTATGATCAATCCGGAAAAAATCCCTCCTGAATCGTGAGCCCAATCGGATAGTATTTGTCTTCCTTCTTTTTTTGACTTTCCATATAGGTTATCCCGTTCTTCCTGTGACGATGAAGAAAATAACACATGGGCTTTTGAGTGTGTCCTTTCGAGTGAATTCGCCAATTCTCTTACTAATTTAACATTGGTTTCATAAATGAAATCCTGGCTTTCATGACGATTCATCGCTGCTAAGTGAACTATAACATCACATTGTGAAACAAATTCATCCAAGGATTCAGGATTTTCAAAGAATTGGTTATCAAAATCTATCCTTTCAAACTCTTCGGCATAAAGTCCCAATGTGCTGTAAAGATGCGTTCCTACAAATCCACTCTGACCGGTAATTCCTATTTTCTTCATTTTTATATATTGCAAAGTTTTATGTTCTTTATGAAAAGTATTCTAACGGAAACCTGTATTCATCCTCAATTTCTCCCAATAAATAATCTGACAAGACCAATAGTTTGGAATTAGCTTCCAACGCTCTGATGGCTGTGACATTTCCCGCCGGAACTTGTAAAAAGTTTAATCCGTCAGCGCTCATTTCATATTTGTTGATTGTTAAATTTTTTGAAGGGTTTTCCCAATCGTCTATACAAATCACAGCTACTTCAAACTTACCGGTCACAGGAGAAAACCATCTTTGTTCTATTTTATGTCCCTGCCAGCCTCTCACAAAATCTATAGAATGGTTTTCAAGGGTATAAATCCTTTTCACTTGTGAGGCGTCAAAATTATTATTATAATTTATTATACCCCTTTCGTCTAAATGTTGCTTGCCTATAAATAACATAGATGATGATTAATAAGGATACTGCATTATATCCTCACCAAAAATTTCTTTTCGAATCAATGGCAGCTTTGATATTAATTCCTTCAATCCCTTTACTCCCTGCTGTTCTGTATTGTGTGAATGATAGTCTTTTATACCAGATATGTCCTGGTCCCCTTCGGAAAAATATTTAGCATAATTCAAATCCCTGTTATCTGCCGGAATTCTATAAAAATCGCCCATGTCTTCTGCCTTTAACATCTCCTCCCTTGTACAAAGAGTTTCATATAATTTTTCTCCGTGGCGGGTACCTATAATTTTTATAGGGACTTCTTTCCCTGTCAGCTCAATAAGTGCTTTTGCCAAATCACCTATGGACCCTGCCGGGGCCTTGTTTACAAATAAATCTCCCGGATTTCCATGTTCAAAAGCAAATAAAACCAAATCAACAGCATCTTCCAAAGACATAAAAAAGCGGGACATATTGGGATCTGTTATAGTAATAGGTTCCCCTTTCTGAATTTGCTTCAAAAACAAAGGGATTACCGAACCTCTGGAAGCCATTACATTTCCATAGCGGGTCAGGCACACAGTTGTATCTTTTAAATTACGTGCTTCCGCGACAGCCACTTTTTCCATCATGGCTTTTGAGATTCCCATTGCATTAATTGGGTAAGCTGCTTTGTCTGTACTCAAACATATTACTTTTTTCACTCCGTTGGACGCTGCCGCCCTAATTACGTTCTGGGTTCCTTCCACATTTGTTTTTACTGCCTGCATAGGAAAAAACTCGCAAGACGGTACCTGCTTTAAGGCCGCTGCATGAAAAATATAATCAACGTCATATGTCACGGGTTTCACACTGTCATAATCTCTGACATCTCCTATATAGTACTTTATTTTGTCATTTTTATATAGATTGCGCATATCGTCCTGTTTCTTTTCATCACGGGAAAAAATCCGTATTTCACTAAAATGATCCGTGTCCAGAAAACGATGCAGCACTGCAGTCCCAAATGAACCTGTGCCTCCGGTGATAAGTAATGTTTTGTTGTTTAACATTTATTTGAGCTATATGTTATAAACTTCATTTTTTTGAACAAAACTAACAATTGTACGTCTAAACTCCCAAAAATAATTGATAGATAAAGTTTTAAATGCTTTAACCGCAAGCCTATTACTGAAAATGATTTATTGGTGAAGCGAATGTTATTTTATACTTTATGATTATTTTGATTAACAAACTTTAATAGTTCATTAACAAGCAAATCCTTTTTCGTTTTTGCAGATTCCAATCTAAGTCATCATATTTGCAACTTGTAATTTTATTTTTTCTATCGAATGAAAAAGATTTTTTGTTGGGCTTTATTTGCTTGTTTTGGTGTATGGTCCTATGGACAAAATGTGTCTACTTCTCCTTTCTCATCTTTTGGAGTGGGGGATTTGCTGTTTGATAACAACATAGAACAAGCCGGTATGGGAGGGATTTCTGCATTGACAATGAATCCATTTCATTCCAGCGCCAATTTTTCCAATCCTGCAGCAAACCAGATTTTAAACATAACGAGTTTTGAGTTTGGAACAAATACACACCTGAGTCAATTTAAAGATGCTGCAAGTTCTTCTAAAAAAAGCACTACTTATATTTCCAATGTCTCACTTGCTTTCCCTGTGGGAAATAAAGCTCGTGCAGGATTTGGTTTTCAGCCCTATTCCGCGATTGGATATGAAGTGGCCACCATCACACAAAATGATGAAGTTAGGTATCAAAATGCTTTCAAGGGAGATGGAGGGCTCAACTCTGTACATGTGATGGGTTCTTACAATATTACAAATCAATTTTCAGTTGGTTTGCGAGCCAATTATTTATTTGGAGATTTAGAAAGAGATCAGATTATTTCAACTGAAGGACTAGCCTTGGTTACAGATTATAATTATAAATCTAAAATTAATGGCCTTCAGTTTACTTTGGGGGGATATTATTCCAAAAAAATTGGTGATAATAAAAAATTAGATATCGGAGCTACTTATACTTTGGGATCAAATTTAAACGCCAAAATCACTGATATGACCACAACCTATGCTGTGGTAGATTTAGTCCCCGGAAATATAGATACCATACAATACAAAAAAGTTTATGGCGATTTAAAAATGCCACAGTCCGTGACTTTTGCAGCGGCGCTGAAAAAAGATTTACATTGGATGGTTGGGGCTCAGCTGGATTGGGGTGATTGGGGCGCCTATAAAATGGATGAAGACGACAACTCTATGATTGACACGCGTTTCCGTGCATCTGTTGGAGGATACTGGATTCCGGACTTCAACAGTTACAAAAGCTATTTCGAGCGTGTAATTTATCGCCTGGGCGGGTTTTATGAAGCAACTCCGCTTCAATTTGGCGAAGAAGGAATCAAAAAATATGGTGTAACCGTAGGGTTTGGATTCCCTGTAGGTAAAGACCGTGATGCTTCCATGTTGAATTTGGCCGTAGAACTGGGGCAACAAGGAAATACAGATTTGGGAGTAATCAAAGAAAATTACGCCAATATAAAACTTGGATTCACCCTCAATGATATCTGGTTCAGGAAAAGAATTATCGATTAATCATTTTTTAATGAAACTCTTCCGTCTAAAAAATAATATTTCTATTCGAAAGAGGTTCATACCATTTTTTATCCTGCTCTTTTACCTCGTAGCCTGTAACGGAGAAAATAGTGTGGATTTTGATAAAAGAAAATCCAATTTCCCTGACAGGACTCTAATCAATGCACATATTTATTACAAAGATTCAGGAAGAATTGTACTTGATTTACGCTCACCATTGATTGAGGAATATTCAATGATTGACACTCCCTATACGCAATTCCCTAAAGGTCTTGAATTAGATTTCTATACCAAAAACAGTGATACTCCCGGATACCTGAGAGCAAACTGGGCAACGATGAGCGAATTAAAAGGTTGGTATGAAGGCCGTGGCGACGTCGTGGTAATAAACGAAAAAGGTGATACGCTAAAAACCCAAAAATTGTTCTGGAATAAAAAAACCAGGAAGATATTTACTCAGGATACTGTGTTTCTCATCAGTAAAACAGGCGATTCATTACAAGCCAACAATGGGCTTGAAGCTACAGATGACCTGAAAGAATATACTCTTTTCAATAATCAGGGAACCAAATACTACG
>CAZKOC010000002.1:42423-44232 GCA_964554275.1 uncultured Weeksellaceae bacterium | reverse complement strand
CCTTAATTTAGTGCTAATTAATTTTGAAGAACTATGAACAAATTATTATTAACCGGCTTAATTCTTTTGACGGGAATTTTTGCTTATTCCCAGTCACCTGTCGGAACCTGGAAAACCATAGACGACAAAACAGGAAAAGAGAAATCTTATGTAAGGATTTATGAAACCAAATCCGGAAAACTACAGGGTGAAGTTACAAAAATACTTACTCCGGGCAGGGAAAATGCAAAATGTGAAAAATGCGATGGAGACAATAAAGATAAACCCATCAAAGGTATGGTAATTTTGTGGGGACTGGAAAAAGATGGAGATGAATGGTCAAGCGGACACATAATTGACCCAAATAGTGGAAAACAATACAAATGCTCTGTCAAAATGAACGGAAGCGACAAATTAGAAGTTCGCGGATATTTAGGTTTTTCTCTTTTGGGCAGGACACAAACCTGGGAGCGCGTAGAGTAGCATGAAAATTTTATGAATTTATTAGAATCTCTTTCAAGTCGTTTGAAAGAGATTTTTTATACTTTTGAATGATGAAATGAGTCATGTTTATTGAATTGACGTTCACCAAATGTTCTCTGGCAAGTTTCATCTGATTTATAAAAAAGAACAAATGAAAAAATTCCTATTGATTTTCTTTTCAGGATTGCTTTTATGGAGTTGTGAAGAAACCGAATTACTGGACGAAACCGGAAAACTGGAGGTTACCGACTTCAATCTGCCCGAACTTCCGGAAGGCTATCATTACCAAGGGTGGCTGTTAGTAAATGGAACATATGTATCGGTAGGAAATATCACAAAAGATTCCCTCTTAAATAACCGGGCCCGTTTTTCAAATATTGAAACAACCGATTTGGCGATGGCCCGATCATTTGCCATTACAATCGAGAACTCCGGCAGCCCCGCTCCATCAAATTATGTTTTACTGGCAGGTGACTTTGCTGGAAATTCGGCTGATTTACTCCCAAATATGACTACTTCAAACGGCATTACAACATTAGGTAATAGAATTTCAGTCGCTTATACCCTTCAAAATGCTACCGTACCTGTAGATAATCCCGGGAATTATACTCAAAATGGCATTTGGTTTTTTAAAGGAACAGGCGAACTGGCAGAAACCACTCTCTCTTTGGAATATGGAGAACTAAGACATCAGGCATGGTTGGAAACTGTTGTTGAAGGAGCCCCCAGATATTTGAATATGGGCGTAATTGGCTCTGATACCATAAGAGATGCAAGCAATGTTTATACTCCATACAATCTGAACATTCCGGATTTTGCGGGAGAAGATTTCCTGATACAACCTACAGGAGAATCTTTCCCTGATAATTTTTTCCCTAGAAATGTGACTGGTTCAAAAGTAATCCTCACGCCTATTCTGAATGGATATGCCAATCACTCAGTTCCTTTTCCTGTATTTTTATTCCAAAGTGTAATTCCTTCAAATGCATTAAATGACCCCAATGTAACTTATCAAATGGAGTTAAATACAAATTTTGGAGCCAGGGCAACGAAATTGTAATAATCCTGAAATTTAATTCAAAAAGAATTACCTTTACACGGTAAAACCAGAAAGGGGTGCTTCCGCCGCAGGCGGAGGCTGAGATTATACCCAAAGAACCTGGGCGGGTAATGCTGCCAAGGGAAGTTGCAAAACTTTTCCCTATTTTTTTTAGAATAAATGAAAATTGAATTTCCGGAGATTCAATTGAATTAATTTCAAAAGAAAAGGAAATCTTCATTAAGGGTAAATCCACCTTTCATTTAAAATTAATTAAAAATGAAAAGTAGGATTTTTTTATGTGCCGC
>CAZKOC010000002.1:12052-42323 GCA_964554275.1 uncultured Weeksellaceae bacterium | reverse complement strand
GAATCTCAAGGTGTTTTTTGGGTCAATATGCCCGATTTGGCTTCCAACTCAGGCTCGATTATGATCCAACGTGGTGTTGGGACTTCAACTTCCGGAACCGGGGCGTTTGGAGCAATCATCAACATTGACTCTAACAATCCTGCAGGGAAAACCTTTTTAGAAAGTGCCAATTCGTGGGGAAGTTTTGCCACCCAGAAATATACTTTGCAAGGTGGCACCGGAGCTATTTTAAATAATAAGTTACGAATTGATCTGAATGCTTCGCTCATCAAATCGGACGGATACATTGACCGAGCATTTAGTGATTTATATTCGTACGGAATGAATGTAAAATATGATTTGAATGAAAACACAAGTTTCCGTTACTGGACTTTTTTTGGTAAGGAAAAAACCTATCAGGCATGGAACGGAATCGATGCTGAAACCATGAAAACCAACAGAACTTTTAATTCAGGCGGTGCGATTTATAATGAAAATGGTGATATAATCGATTATTACGACAACGAAACCGATAATTACCAGCAACATCACAACCACCTGATTTGGGAGCAGCGTTATGAAAAAGGATGGAAAAGCAATACTACGTTTTACTATACACGTGGAAAGGGTTATTATGAAAACTATAAGAATAAAGATGAAGTAGATATGGCGGAATACAAATTAGAGGGTGATCCCTCTGATTTGGTCAGGCAAAAATGGTTGGACAATAATTTCTATGGGATGAATTTCAATCTGGAAAATCAGAAAATTGGTAATTTGAAATTTTTCACCGGATTTTCGGCAAGCCAGTTCAAAAATAAACATTATGGAATTGTAACATGGGTAAAAGACTTTGAAAATCAGGATATCAATTTAGAGTTTTACAGAAATGAATCTACCAAAAATGATATTTCTGTTTATGCAAAAGCACTTTACAGTTTGAGTAAATTTGAACTTTTTACTGATTTACAGTACCGTTATGTAGATTATAAAACCGAACCGGTTCCTGGCGGTGATAATGAGTTTGAAGATTTTTTCCCTTTCGAAGACAGTTTTAATTTTTTCAATCCCAAAATCGGATTTAATTTTTATGCCTCGCCAGCTGACGTTTTGTATTTCTATTATGGAGTGGCGCACCGCGAACCGATTCGTTCTGATTATTTGGACAATGGAAAAAAATTAGATCCTGAAACACTGCATGACTTTGAGCTGGGTTACAAAAAATCCGGAAGATTGAATCTGACAGCTAATTTATTCTATATGTATTATTTGGATCAATTGGTGGCAACCGGGCAATTGAATGATGTGGGCGGATACATCCGTACAAACAGTGGGAAAAGCTACCGGACCGGGCTTGAACTGAATGCAAATTTTGATATCATCCCTCAAAAATTAAACGTGTTTGGAAACCTGACTTACAGCATCAATAAAAATATTGATTATAAAGAAATTGCTTATGATGAAAATTGGGATGAATTCTTGGTTGAACACGGTGATACAGAGCTTTCGTTTTCACCCGATTGGATCAGTGCTTTCGGAATTGAATATAAGCCTGCAAAGCCTTTATTGCTAAACATAACAAACAAATATGTAGGTGAGCAATTTCTAACCAATACGGAATTGGAAGACGGTAAATTAGACAGTTATTTTCTGACCGATGTATTGATTCGCTATGCACCTAATTGGTTCGGATTAAAAAACCTTGAGTTCTCTTTATTGGTCAATAATATCTTTGACGTAGTATATGAAAGCAATGGATTTTACTATGAAGGAGCTTATTATTATCCACAAGCGGGAATCAATATCTTGGGGGGATTCAGAGTGAGACTGTAAATGTTTATAAAATAAAAAATGTTCCCTTTGAGTATCTCAGGGAACATTTTTTACAAGTTTTTAACTTGATTTATTTTTTTACAACTTTTTGAGAATCAACTTTTCCGTCAACAGTTGTTTGGATGATATAAATCCCTGCAGGCAAATGATTCATATTGATTTCCGCGTCATTTGTATTGGGTTTCCCGGATTGAACTTTCTTTCCGTTTGCATCGAATAATTCTATTTTTTCAATTTTAGAGTTAGATTTCAAGTTCAAAACATCTTTTACCGGATTAGGATAAATTTGTATTTGAGGTTTTGAATCCAAATCAGAAACAGACATTCCGTCGGGATTCCAAATCATATTTACATATTCCGGATGATCAACGAACGGGTTCCGGTTATGCTGTATCTGATAAACTTTGTTGTTTCTGTCAATTTCTTTCTGGCTTACAGGGTCAGCGGCATGCCAGCTAAGTAATAAGTTTACATACCATGTTTCATATGTCTGATCATGAGAGCCATCTAACGGATTGTTTGCAGCGGAATGAGATGACCATCCACTTGTATTTACCTCATCTTCATACCTTGTGGCAAAATACAATAAAATTCGCGCAATATCTCCTTTGAATTCATCAATCGGCTCAAATACAGTCCCGGAATAACCCGGAGAAACACTGTTTCCTAATTTTGAACCATTTGTAGAAGTCCAGGAGGCAGAACCTACTTTACCAAAAGGATAATTATTTCTTTTCCCATTTACATACCCGTCTGTAGGAAGAACCTGGTGTAAATCTGTTTTCATAGGAAGCATCTCATTAAAAAACCCTTGCGGAAAAATATGTTCCCTGTTATAACAATCTGATTCTGAATTATAATTTCCACATTGGTCTCCTCCACCAAAATGATAATTATAGGAGTCTGCAGAAGCAGGTTTTTCTGAATACATATCTAAAAGCGTATTATCATTTTCATAATAAATATCTTTATCCAATTGGCTATAATAGCCCCATAAGTCACTATATGAACGTACCGTATGTCCGTTTATGATTTCTTTCAGAGCTGTTTTTAACTGATACCCCTGCAATCCTTCTGCAGAATTATAATACCCGGCGGGAATTTGTGAGCAAGTAGCAGCAGATATCAGAATAAAAATGAATAAAATATTCTTCTTCATATTGTTTTAAATTTTTTATTAAAAAAAACGAGGCGTCAAAAGTACACTATTTGAATGGATTATTTTTATTTTTAACTTTTCATTTATAAAGATATTAAATATTAAATTGTCACTTGCAGTCTATAAATTAATTTAGGACAAAATAAAATTTAATTCCGTGAATTTTATTTAGAAACCTGTTTTAGAAATAATTATAAAAATTAAATTACTTTTTAGTTGAAAATTTACCTTAAAAATATTGCAGAAATAAAAAATTGTTATAATTTTGCGCTCTCATTCATCCGATGAGTAATTGAATAAAAGAAAAACATGGCAAATCATAAGTCAGCATTAAAAAGAATCAGACAATCTGAGGCAAAAAGAGACAGCAATCGCTATTATCATAAATCTGCACGTACGGCAATCAAAAACCTACGTACAGAAACTGACAAAGCTGCTGCGGAGGAGCAATTCCCGAAAGTATCTTCTCAGATTGACAAATTGGCTAAACGCAATATTATTCACAAGAATAAAGCGTCAAACTTAAAAAGCAAATTAGCAAAGCACGTAGCGGCTTTGGCATAAGAAAATATTGTTGGCCCGTTCGTCTATCGGTTAGGACTTCAGATTTTCATTCTGGCAAGAGGGGTTCGATTCCCCTACGGGCTACTAAAGGAGATTTCTCATATGGGAAATCTCCTTTTTTTATGGCAGTAAAATACTGTGACACAAACTGTTGTTGTCTGGTCATACAGAGTTCGATTTTTTTATAGAAAATTTTGAGATTGTCTTGTGAGATTATTCGAAATACTTTCTCAAGAGCATCTTTTATTGCATTTTTTCCGGAGTTCGATTTCTCTCTAAGGATTCGGGGTTTCTTCCCTCCTCAATTTTCTTATAATTTTTAGCCATGAGATATAGAAAGTCTAATATCACAGCGGTCTCTTCATCATCCACCTGAATACCATTTTTTGCTAATATCGCAATTGCTCGATTAACTGAAACCTTTTTATCAATGAAATTCATGTCAACTGTGTTTTGCTTGTCTTTTTTATTAGTAGTATTTTTGATAATGCACTGTTTAAATCCAATGTTAAATCTCCTGTTTGGAAGTCAACCTTAAGTGGTGGAATCAGATCAACAACGTGTCTTTTATCCGCAGTATCCAGAACTGGGAATCCTTGAAAAATATCAACAAACGGCTCGTTTTTCAATTGGATCTGTTTGTCAATATCTTCTAATTTAATATTGATATGATGCAACTCTCTTTTCAGGGATTTGGAATTGACCTGATACTCCTTTCTTAGTTCCGCATAGTCATCGGATTTCAATATAGCAGCCACAAATAACTTTCTGGATTGGGAAAGAACCGAGTCCTGCTCATTCAGTTTTCTCACAACCATGCTCCGCTCCTGTATATATTTAGCTTTTTGTGTGTGTGTATGTTCCAGTTTTTTAAAATATGATTGAATAGATCAACTGTCTTGCTTGAAAGCACCAATTGTTGGAGTCGATCCAAGTAACGATCATTTAGAAGTATAGCATTTATGCGGGTTTTACATCTCCCATGGCAATGATAGTATGGATATTTTCTTGTTTTGCCCTGGGAAAAGCTTCCGCGTAGATTTTGACCACAAAGGGGGCAAACCAAAAATCCCTTTAGAAAGAACATTGCCTTCAGATCGTCTTTTTTAGCTGTGGGCACTCTCTTTGTTGTGATTATACGCTGAACCTCGTAAAACAGCGCCTCGGATATTAACGGATCATGGATTCCCTTTACCAAATGCTGTTCTTGAGAACTGATTTTTACCGGAATAAGGCCACAATAGGCTGAATTACGTATAATTCTAAAAAAATGTGAGCGTGAACATTTTAATCCCTTGGCTTCGGCCATCTTTCGAACATCCTCTATCCTATGAACATTCTTTGCAAGCTGTTGGAAAACCCATTTTATAATACCTGCCTCTGGTTGTTTTGGCACAATAATTTTCTTGCCGTCCACTGTCGTCAGATTGATAAAACCTAAAGGAGCTTTGCATGGATATCTACCCATCTGTTTTGCCCTGCGGATACCGTTTGCGGTATTCATTGCTCTTCTACTGTTTTCCGCTTCGGGTACTGATAAGTAAACTGCAAGCATGACCGTACTTTCCGGCACTGAAAAATCTAAAGGCTGATCAATGGCCATGGCCATTGTCTTATATTTTCGAAGTAGCCCCAACATCTCATAAGCGTATTCAATATTCCGACTAAAGCGATCCCATTTTATGAACAGTATATTCTTGTCTTCCTTAGATTTACTCTTGACAACAGCAATTAACTTTTTCCATTCTGGACGATTGAAGGTCTTGGCTGAGAAATCTTCCCGATAAATCCCTTTTACTTCAATATTGTGATACTCACAATATTTCAATAACCGATCCTCCTGCTCTGGTAAGGAATATCCTCTTTTCTTTTGTTCATCAGTGCTGACACGTACATATAAATAAGCTTTTTTCATTTGAATAATGTATTTTTTTCAAGGTTAACTATTTTCTTTTTGAATTTGAGGAGAATATCCCAGTGGGATTACTCATCCGTACTAAAACCGTGTGCAGAGAATTGTTGTTGAAATATTTTCTCATAACAACGTTAGGATTGTTAATTACTGTGATATAAAACCATATTTCAAATACGGTTTTCCGTAATCGATAGAGCTTTTATTTGGTTATATTTGTATGAATTGCAATTTGTCGGATATTTTTATCATGCTTTTGCAATTAATCTAAAAAACCATGAGTTACTATACCAAATCTATTAAAATCTATATTGAAATTATATCGCCGCTACATCTAGCTGTTTATCAATAATTATTAGAGAATATTTAGTGTTATGAATAGAACAGCAGATTATACAATACAAGGATTTATATATCAATTCATAATAACGTTCCATGAATTATTACTTTCGTCAGAAGATGCTGAAATCACTGTTGAGGGAATAATAGAGGATATTGATGTTAGTACTCCTACAGGACAAGAGGCAGTACAATGTAAATATCACGAGAGTAAGCAGAAATTTACACTCTCAACAATTTATAAGCCAGTATTACAGATGTTTTGTCACTATAAAAACAATCCAACAGCAAATATAAATTATCGACTTCATGCACACTTTCCTAATGAAACTGTAGGCTCAGAAAAAGTACTAACGAAAGCTGAATTAGACTCTATATTAGATTCAAAAGCAACAGATTTACAAAAATATATAGCTGAACTCTCTGGTTTTACTGGAGGAGATGAATTCCTAAAACGGTTCAAAGTAAAATTTGGAGCTACTTTGTCAGATACCGAAAAAGCGGTCATTGTTTGTCTCGCTAGTGAAGGATTTACCACAGAAGATGCAACTGAAATATTTTATCCTAATGCTATACATGCCATAGCCGAATTAAGCATTCAGCATGATGAGCAAAAGCGAAAAATTAAGAAGGCTGGTTTTTTGAATGAACTTAAAAAGAAAAAGAAAACTGCTATTAGTAGGTGGACAAAGGAATTACAGGACTACACTAAGTTTTTGAAACAACGGAGAAAACAAATTGGAGGAATATTGAACAGTAATTCGAGGAAAAGAGCCATAATTCTAGATGCTAGTTACATAGTAGATTTTGAACGTAATATTCCATTACTAATACAGGATTATGTATCGAAATACAACAGTAAAATACGATTAAATCAGTGTCCTGTGTTTAGCCTTGTTTGTGATGACGATATGCTAAACAGTATATGGAAATCTCTTGACCAGAAAAAACTAACTATAGAAAGAGGAATAGTTGCGGGCACATTTAATACCGTTCGTTTCCTTAGAGATCCTCTTAAAGTTATTAAAGATGGGGTTATTGAATTCAAATTGAAATTATGTAACCATGAAAATGAGTTTGATTCCATTGTAAGTGAAGCAGGTTTTGACGACGCAATTATTATATCAGATAAGGACTTTCCTTTTGAAAATACGATAGGTTGTAACGTTGAAAAATTAAAAACACAAGAAATAAACGAAATAAAATATTTATTATCATTAACATCTACTTTATGAGTGCAATTAAAATAGGTAAAGTATTGGAGAGTTCTCCTAATTCAATATTAATCGAAATCAATAACGAAAAGGTATTTGAAACACATAAGAAAGATTTCCAAATAGGAAAGTATCTGGAAATTGATGAAGGGAATTTAAATAAAGTAATAGCCGTTATCCAGAATATAAAGTCAAATGCTTCTGATACAGGATTAAAGTTCTTTATTCAAACACAACCTATCGGCTATATTGAAAATGAAGAGTTCCATAGAGGCAGTGCCGTTATTCCCAGCCCTACTGAGCCTGTTTCTGTTGTTGAGGATTCTACTATTAAACTGATCTATGATTCTAATAAAGACTTTAATTTTCCATTCGGAAAGCTGGTTCAAAATAAAACCATTGATCTTAAAATTGATGCGAACAAATTTTTTGGGAAGCATATAGCGTTAGTAGGATCAACTGGTTCCGGAAAATCATGTACGGTTGCAAAAATACTTCAAGATGTTGTTGGTATAGATAAAAAGAAGAATCAGAATGCTGCTCAACAGAAAAATGCACATATAATTATATTTGATGTTCATTCAGAATACAAGTCTGCTTTTGATCTTCATGACGACGAAAAATTCAATCTGAATAACCTTGATGCAGAAAGCTTGAAATTACCTTATTGGTTGATGAACTCTGAGGAATTGGAATCCTTATTTATCGAAGGAAATGAAAACAATCACCATAATCAAGTTTCGCAATTTAAAAGAGCAGTAATTCTCAATAAAGAAAAACACAACCCTACTTTAAAAGATAAAGTAAATTACGATACACCTGTTTACTTTGATATTAATGAAGTGTACAACTATATCTGGAATCTTAATCATGAGGTTATAGGCAAATTGGCTTCTGAAAATTGCCCGAAATTGAGTGATGATACTTTGATAACAGATCCCGAGAAAAAGGATTATTTCAATAATAAATTAGATTTCATAACCCAATCCACAGCCGCAGCTACGAAAGCCTCCAATGGAGCTTTCTATGGAGAATTTAATAGGTTTATATCTAGACTGGAAACGAAACTTTCTGATAAAAGATTGCATTTTATCCTCAATGCGAAAAAGAAAGATGGCACATCCTTTCAGACTTCAGATTTTGGAGATATTCTTAAACAATTTCTTGGTTATCTTGATAAATCAAATGTTACGATAATTGACCTTAGTGGAATTCCGTTCGAAGTATTAAGTATCACTGTAAGCCTAATTTCAAGATTGGTATTTGATTTTGCATTTCATTATTCTAAAATCAAACATGCTAAGGACGAGCAAAATGATATTCCGTTTATGATTGTTTGTGAGGAAGCTCACAATTATATTCCGAAAACAGGAGGAGCAGAATACAAAGCATCAAAAAAATCAATTGAAAGAATTGCCAAAGAAGGTAGAAAGTATGGATTAAGCCTTATGGTTGTCAGTCAGCGACCTTCAGAAGTCTCGGAAACAATTTTCTCACAATGCAATAATTTCATATCCTTGAGACTCACCAATGTTAATGACCAAAGTTATGTCAAAGCTCTAATGCCGGAAAATTCCAACGCTATTGCCGATATTTTACCCAACTTAGGTTCTGGTGAATGTCTTATAGTTGGAGACGCCACCTTAATTCCTTCTGTTGTAAAATTAGATTTACCAGATCCACAGCCTAAATCCCAATCCGTAAAATTTAAAGATGAATGGCATAAAGACTGGAAAGATATAAGCTTTGAAGAAATTATAAAAAGATGGAAAAAAGAGGATTAACCTTATGGTACTAATTTTAAGCATATAAATAAAATGGCACAACATAAAAACCCATACATATCAAGAGTTCAAATAAAAAACTTCCGAAATTTTTTGGATGTTGATGTAGCATTAGATCACAAGCAGGTAATCATAGGCGAAAATAATGTTGGAAAAACCAATTTTTTAAGAGCCATCCAACTCATTTTGGACAAAGACTACTCTGATTCAGATAGACAATTAACTCCCGAAGATTTCCACGATAGTATTGATAAACCAATGGAAAATGGGGAAGAAATTGAGATTAATTTGGAGATAAAAGGTTATGAGCATAACAGTAAACTTAAAGCACAATTTGTTGATGCTGTCATATCAGATGCTCCTCCAACATTACGATTTACTTACAAGTTTGTAGCTAACAGAGATGAGCTCGGAAAAATAATCAACTATAAATACTTTATTTTTAAAGGCAACAATGAAGATCACAAATTCACGAATGAGGACCGAAGCTACATTAATATTTATGTTATAAGAGCATTGAGAGATGTTGAAAGAGAACTGAAATCAAATAGGAATTCCCCTTTATATAAGCTCGTTAAACAATATGAAATATCTTCAGACCATTTAGAAGAAATATCAGAAGCTCTTAAAGAAGCAGCTGAAGGAATTCTGGAATTAGATGAAATTGTACATATAAAAGATACCCTTACCAATCGCTTTGCCACCTTATCCGGGCTTCAAACCGACCATCAAATAACGTTAAGAACGTTTGACATTGATACCGAAAGGCTACTCTACACCTTGCAGGTATATATGGGATTAAAGGAAAGACCTGTTTCTGAACTAAGTTTAGGATTAGCCAATATTCTATACATCTCTTTGATGCTTATTTTATTGAAAGATAAAACGATACTACCAATAATAAAACCGGAGCAGTTTGGCTCACTGGTGGCTGAGGATGAAAAAGGAATATTGTCCCAATTGTATGAAGTAAGTAAGAAAGGAAATTATATTTTAAAAAAAGAAATAGAAGACGAAGACATTGAAGCTTTGTACAATTTTATGGATGAACATAATTACAGGCACCAGGCATTTACAATTTTAGCAGTTGAAGAGCCAGAAGCACATTTACATCCAACATTACAACGATTGATATACCGAGAGGTTCTTCACAGTAGCAATACCTCAGTGATATTCACGTCACATTCCACCTATATCACATCCGTAACACCACTGAATTATATTGTACATATTCGAAAGGTAGATGATAGTAGTAAAGTTTTTTCAACAGTCTCTTTATCTCTTCCCGCTAAAGAGAAAAAGGATATTGAGCGATATATAGATGCCAAACGTGGTGAAATTTATTTTGGTAAAGGGATTATATTGGCTGAGGGTATTACAGAAGAATATTTTATTCCTGCTGCTGCAGATTTGATAGAAAAGCCATTAGATAATTATGGAATTGTAGTTTGTAATATTGATTCAACGAATTTTAAGCCGTATATCCAATTACTTAATACTCTTAACATTCCCTGGGTATTATTTACTGATGGAGATTACTATGAAATCGAAGAATATATCAATGATGAAGGGACTCCTAAAACCAAGCGTATTTATCATATAATGTCTGAAGAGACAGGTAGAGATTACAACTATAAAGGAGAGGAGAATATTTTTAATATTCTTTTAGAACTTGGAATAATTGAACCGGATACTGAAATTGAAGATGTAAATTTTGAACAAAATGGATGCTTTATTGGTGATTATACGTTAGAAGTTGATATGATGGATAACGCAGAGGAAGATGGCATAGATGTACTTAAGTCAGTTTATGATGAATTAAAACCCGGTGGCAATAAAATGCAGAAAAATTTTGAAAAGCGACTAGATGAAGAAGACTATTGGGGTGCATTACAAAAAATAGAAGATAATATTAGCAAAGGACGTTTTGCACAGCGGTTAGTTGATGAACTGATTCCTGAATTGGTTCCGGATTATATCAATGAAGGCATCGATGCGATAGTCCAAAAAGTCAAAGATTCCTATGAATAGTTTGTTTTTTCAAGATTTAGAACTGATAAAAAAGGACGATAAGCAGTATGAAGCTTATCAGTCGATGGAGAATTCCGTAATTATTGCCGGTCCCGGTAGCGGTAAAACACGGGTATTAACTCTAAAAGCGGTAACGCTTGCCAAAAGCCATATTCATAAACCTTGTGGATTAGCTTGTATCAGTTTTAGCAGAGAATCTGTGAGAGAACTAAAGAAGAGATTAAAGAATTATGGTTATATTCCAAGTAGCAAGGATTTCATAGGAACAGTGCATAGTTTTAGTTTATTGCATGTAATCCAGCCTTTTGCACATTTATACCCCCAATACAATGTAACATATCCTGTTAAAATCCTTCCTGATGATATAAAAGAGAGGCTTTATAATTCTGTACTTCAAGAATTGAATATTGAGAATAATCGGGATTTGTCTTTGGTCGATATTAATAAACACAGATCACTTTCTTTAAAAGGACGCAGTGAGATTAATATGGAGTCGTCCGAGTTAATCGCAAAGGCTGCTGAAATCTATGAAGTAAGAATTAGAGAAACTGAATTCATTGATTTTACCAATATTATCAATCTTTCTGCTAAAATAATAAATGAACAAGAATATGTCCGAGAAACATTAAGAAGCCAGTTCCCTTGGTTATTAGTAGATGAATATCAAGATTTAGGGAAAGCCTTGCATGAAATGGTTCTTGAGCTTGTATTTTATGCAGGAATAAAACTTTATGCAGTTGGTGATACGAATCAGTCTATTTATGGATTTAACGGTGGGTATCCAGATTTTCTATTGGAGCTTACTAGAAACGACAACATAAAAACTATTGAGCTTGTTTCTAATTATAGAAGTTCTCAACACATTATTAATGCTTCCATCGAAGCATTAAAACCAGCTCCTCCATATCCAAAATATACGGCAGAGAAAAGAAATGATGATATCGCTGATTTCACGTTTATTACTTGTGATAATGGAATGGAACCTCAATATGAAGTTATAGCAAAAAAGATAATTCCTAATTTGTTAGCGAAAAATATTCCGTTAAATGAGATTGGAATTATAACGAGTTCCAATTCACAAATTCAGCATATGGCTATTTTTATGAAACAAGAAGAAATACCTTTTTTTATTATCAAATGGAGCTTTGAAAATAGTGCAGTTGTCGTATGGTTACAAGACTGTGCACAATGGTCTATTAATAAAGAAACACAGTCATTTGATCAATTATTTGTTTTTTGGAGAAATTTAATAAATAACCATAATGATTCAAGAAAAAACAAGGAGGATATTTATTTAAAAACCATGTTTCATAAAGTGCTTACCAATAGTTTGGAAAATAATGATTGTTATGAATGGTTGAGCTATATCATAAGTGGATTGAAACTTAAGGAAACACTCATTGATTCGGAGATTTACCCTAATGAAGTTGATAATTTAGACAGATTATTAGATGAAGCTAAACTACGTAATTTAAAAGACTCAAAAATAAAAAGATTTGCAAATCTTGGATCACCTGAAAACGAAGTTACCATTACTACTAGGCACAGTTCAAAAGGTCTAGAGTTTGAAGCTGTGATTTTGTTGGGAATGGAAGAAGGAAATTTTCCGTATTATCTAAATTTAAATAATGAGATTGCATTAAGCGAGGATCAAAGACTTTGTTACGTATGTATCAGCCGGGCTAAGCAAACCTGTATCCTTTTAAGATCAAAATCTTTCACTAGACAAACCAGATATGGAGAAAAAACATTTGATTATTCACCGTCACGATTTTGGGTTAGCTTACACAACAAGTTTGGGAATGAAAATAATACATTTACTAAAGATACTTATCCACTAATTCAGGGGAATTAATTTTATGCAACATAAAGATCTTTACACCAAATACGACCTTCTTCTTCCTTCAAAATTTGATGGAGGTTATTTGGTTATTGCTCTTTATGAAAAAATCAAAAACCGTGAAATTGAAGAATACTTCACACAAAAGGAGATCAACGAAATTTTAGCGGATATAAAAACTGAATTCAATTTGGATTCGATTCGTCCATGGAATAACATTAAAGACAATCTTTTCCATTACTTCCTGCGAAGTCATCCCGATGAGCCGTGGAAATATTATCTGACAGACTACGCTAAAAATGTAGTGGATTTAATGGTAAGTAAATTAGAAAACCCATACAAGAACCATCCGCTCAAAAAAAGTGTACAGGACTCATTTACCATACGTCATGGTGAAATCAAGACCATTGAGGAGCTTGAGCGAAAATTCGGGAGAATATTTATTCAAGGTTCAAAGAAAATCATTACGGATCATTTAGAGGCATTAGAAGATGAATTACGGGAAGCTTACAAAGAGCTAAACAATATTCTCCGGAAAGAAGACGAACAAAGTGCAACTTTATTAGTAAGAGAGTTTACCATTGTCTTTAGGAAGTTCGGGGAAAGAGCAGAAGATATTACAGAAGCTATTATTTCCAAAGACAAATTTCTTGGTGATCTGCTAAATGTAGTAGATGATTTTTATAGAAAAATGGAAAACGATGGAAAGTTTGATACAGACAATGTACAGGAAAGTAAGCGTGATTGGGAAAAAGCACAGGAAATTTATACAGATATCAGGGAGTTTTTCAATTCGGTAGACCGTAAAGTACACATTATCCGTAGGCAAATCAACCACGCCAGTGAGAAATTGACGGAGTTACAGGAACAGTTTTCTTCCAGAGCCTTCTTTAGGCTACAAATAAAAAAACTGCACAGGACAGTGTTGGAAAGTTCGCAATACACTCCTGACGGGGTAAGGTTTAGTAGCAATTTTCCGCTAAAGCAATTGGCATATGAG
Source organism: uncultured Weeksellaceae bacterium (assembly GCA_964554275.1). Lineage (GTDB taxonomy): Bacteria > Bacteroidota > Bacteroidia > Flavobacteriales > Weeksellaceae > Moheibacter. The sequence goes on along the minus strand of CAZKOC010000002.1, from coordinate 28,668 downwards.
CCTGTCAGAATGCTGTACCCAAGATATTTTGAATTTGAACAACCAAAGCCCAATATCATTGTAAACGTTGAAACTGATGAAACATATGAACGTAATGAAAAACAAAAAATAGTAAAAGAAATTAACCGTCAGCAAATCATCAATCAATGGGTTGATAAAGCCAAAGATATTCTGGAAAGCAAAGGCCAGTTGTCTATAGATGAACTTATGAATAGTATCATGGATAAAGAAAAGGATCTGTCCATTGCTTATCAGGTAGCATCTCGTATGACAGCTTATACTTCAGAGAATAACGATATATTTATCGATGTAGAACAAAAAATCATTTCCTTGTCACAACAAAACCTATCCCTATGGAAAACGAAAATTATGAAATAAGCGATTATTCTTTTCTGTCAGAGGAAAGTGTCGAAAAGCATTTTGCGGACATCAATATTCTGTTGTTGTCAGGTAAGCATATTGACCATAAATATTACGCAGAATATACCGTACTGGAAAGCTATGAATCACAGTGGAGAAATTTTATAGTAACTTGTACATGCTTAATCTTGTTGCTGATATCTCTGATAGAAGTCGATATTATTATCTCGATTTTACAGAAAACGGGAAAGGAAAACTAAGTGATGCAAACCGTAATAAAGAGCTTACTGAATTACAAACATTGATTGGATTAACACTTTTGGATATGTATTACCAAAAGTATTTTGACGAAGAAAAAACCATTCACTGGAATGACATCAAAACACAAATATTAGAAAGTGACCATCAGGAAGCATACAAAAGGATTTTGTTCAATGATATAAGGGATTCTTATGATGAAAAAGAGTGGAATACCGTAGAAAACAAGTTTGGTAAAACGATAGACAACTTTGATAAATTAGGTTGGGTAGAAAAGCAATCAGGGAGGAATGAAGAATTAGTCTTTGAAATAAGACCCGCTATTCACCGTTTAGCCAAACTGTATCAGGACGAGCTTCAGAATTTTGAGTTATTTAGCCAGCAACTTAAAAATGATGAAGTGCTATGAGTTATCCAAGAATTTACTCCTTATCTACCGTCGGTATTCTGAAACACTATATACACGACTACCTCTTTCATCCAACAAGAACAGATTTTGTTGGTGCAAACGGTGTTGGAAAATCCATTATTGCCGATTTACTCCAAATGATTTTTGTTTATGATAAAGACCTTATCAAATTCGGCACTGATGGGGTAAAGAAAGAAGAACGACAAATCAATACCCTTCCCTATAAAACAAAATGTGCCTACTGTTTCTTGAATATAGAGGTAAATGTTGGCAAATTTATTACCATCGGAATACAGATAAATAGCCAAAAGGGAAAACGTATCATTCCTTTTTTAATTACAAAACAGGCAGATATAAATCTGAAAATAAATGAACTGGCTCTTGAAAAAGAAGAGCTTATTTTCGCCAAAGATTTATTAAAGGAAAAAAAAGCTGGAGAGAAAGAAATAGTGGACATACAGGATTTAGCAACATTTCTTTATGAAAAGCATGGGCTTCGATTGAACTTCTTCAGTAACAATGAAACTGTCAACACTTATTACAAGTTCCTTTATGACAAAAACATATTACCTCTGAATCTCAGCCAAGACAAAAACCTAAAAGCCTTTGCTAAGGTCATACAGTCCTTTTCAAAAGCTAAGACGCTAAATTTAAGTGGTAATCAGGCTTCCAGAAACTTAAAAGAATTTCTCTTTGAAGAATCCGATGAAGATATTCTTGCCAACTTTCAAAAAGAGCAATCCGAACTGGAAAAGATATTGAGAGAATATGAAAGTCTGAATAAAGACATTCAAAATTTGTCCAACAAGCAAAAGAGGTTAACCAGTTTACGCGAGTTGGAACAATCCTACAAATTAAAATTCAAATCGTTTAAAGAGGCTGAATTACAAAACGTCTATATAGAATTAAAGCAATTAGAACAAAGAGAATCCGAAGGAAAAATACTGATAACGACCCAAGAAACTGAATTTACTGAACTAAAAACGGCTATCGAAAATCTTCCAACAGAAGAAGCAATAATAAAAAAGAGTTATGAGGAAGCAGATGGAAATTTTAATATGTTCAACCGTTATCAAGACTTATCCGACAGTATAGAAAAGCTGGGTAAAGAAGTGGATGAACTTAAAATGTTTATTCGCCCTGAAGTAGATGTTAGCTGGGAGAATGAGATACAAAGAATTGATATTTTAAGCAGAAACAATGAAGGTATTAAAAAAGAAATCACTTTTGCAAAACCTTATCTGGAAAAGTACAAAACACTTGAAAAAATCGTCCAAACCCGAAAAGAACAATCGGAAATTTTAGATCAATTAAAATCATCATTAAAAAAGGATAAAGCAACCAAAGAAAAACTGTTAGCATTATTGCAGGACAATAATGAAAATGGACTTTTAAAGTGGTATATTAAGAATCTACCCTCTTTAGATGATGAACAGTTACAGACGGTTTTGTATTATGCGACCAAACCTATTTCTGAAATCTCTAATCCTAACAATTCATCTCAATATATCAATCCTGATGAACTAATCAAAAATTTTGAAGCTAATCCATCTAAAGATGGTATCTGGCTAAAATTGGGCGCATTACACCAATTTATACAATTTAATCAAGATGCAACGCTATTGGGAGACAAAGCAAATCTGGAACAATCTGTACAACAGTTAATTCAAAAATTGAACACCGAAATCAGCTCAATAAATACCAAGCTAGAAGCATTACAGAATATTTCAGATGGAAAGCCTTACAATGTAAATTTATTTGACTATTCCTTTGATATCTCTATTGTTGTTGTCAACAATATTGAAGGATTAAAGGGTGCAGTAGCCTGTATTTTACAGATTGATGAAAAAATCGGTCAATTGCAATCACAAAAAAAAAGAGAGGAAGAAGAGCTATTGCAAATTAAAAATAAGTTTAAGGTTGAATATGATGAGCCGGAAATCGTAAAAAAGGAGTTGTTGAAGTTTCGTAAAGAATGGAGCGATAAGAAAGATAAGTTTTATGAAGAAAAAGGAGCTAAACAAAGCAAGTTCAAATCTCTGGAAAGTAAAATAAAGAGCGATAAACAAGACTTTCAGATAATCATTGGTAATCTGATTAATAAGCAAACAGAATTCACTACGTTCAATAATGCTTATTACCAACATTTCCAAGAGAACATAACAGACTTTCCTTTAACACTTAGAAACATTGAGGAATTGGAGCAAGCCTATAATGGCCTGTGGGAAGAATATAAAACAACATTTATTGGCATTTCGAATTCATTTGAAGAAACGAGTGATGATAAGAATCCGGCAGTACAATTAACGATTAAAGACCAAGATTTTTCATTCAGGGTTTTGGAAGAAGCATTATTGGGCAATAAAATAAAATCTACTGATGATATCACTACTGCGTTAGATGAAGCTAATCAAACCCGAACAACCATAGCTAATGGAATCAGGGATAATATGATTAAGATATTCAGTAAAACTACTGAGCGATACGAAAAATATGATGACCAAGTAAAAAGAATAAACGCATTCTTTGTTGATCGAAAAATTAGTAATAAGTTTTATTTCAAACTTGAATTTGATGGGAATAAAGAAATAAAGATTGATTATATCAAACAGATAGCTTACGAGGTTCGTAATACAGCGACAAAAGGAGAGTTACAGTTTGGACAATCTATAGTAGATTTCATTGAAGATTTTTTCAGGAAACAAGCAAAAATCAAAAACAAAGTTCCGATTGATAAATTACTAAACCCCAAAACATACTTTGAACTGTCAGCTAAGCTCACGGATCAGTTTGGAACAGAAGTTCCTGGTAGTACTGGAGAAACTTATTCAGCTATTGCGTTACTGGGTATTGCAAGACTTTCTGCCGTACAAAAGGAAAAACGTAATGGTTTAAGATTTATCATTTTGGAAGAATTAGGAAGTTTGGATAATACCAATTTTAATACCTTTCCTGCTATAGCAGAAGAATTCCAATATCAGATAATAACAATGGCTCCTCATACATTCAATATCGGATTATCTGATGAATGGTATGCCCATCATTTGATTAAAGGAAAAGAGGATGACAATATCAACTATTGCCCTTCGGCTTCCTATTTTAAAACAAAGGACAGCAACGAAGATTTGAATATCTATATAAACAGAATAGAAAAATGAATTGGATTGAGTTAAGGGCACTAAATAATTTATATTCAAACGGTGAGGTAAAGATAAATGATACTTTAGCGAAAAGTGGAGAAATTAATTACCTTATTAATTCTCTCCGAATACTTGACAGAACACACAATAATCTTTTTGTTTTAGATGGATTTTCTGATATCTATGAAAAAGATTATTTGGAGAAATATAACCGTTATGAAACTTTTTTATCAGATAATGAATTATTAAAGCCTCAACTTCGCTTTGAAGAATCTGATATTCAAATCTTAATTGGAATAAAAGATGATATGGATAATGGCAATTTAGAGCCATTGCGGGAGCAGATTATAAAAAATGAAGCGACTATTAGAATCGTATCTCTTATGTTTTTCAAAAATGAAAAGTATCTATTAGGAAAAGAGGCTTTAATCAATGCTGTAAAATTTCTTTTGGATATTGATGAATTAGCTGATGATAAGGATCTACAATATAAATATGTGCTTGAATGTAAAGATCCCACCTGCATCGTGCTTTGTGAAAATATTGATTTTTTAAAGCGCCCCGCATTGGCTAGAGCTAACAATATAGAGCTATGGTATGCTGGCGGTAAAAATGTTACTAAATTGGATTATGCAGATACAAGAGGATTACGTATTTATTATTCCTGTGATTGGGACTATGATGGTTTATTCATCATTTATCCTTTGGTAAAAGAAAAAATACCAAATATTGAACTACTTACGCCAAATGGTATTCCAAAAGGTATCATAGAAACAGAGCATAATAGTAAATGGGAGAATATTAAAGATAAGAATATAGATTCTCTATTAACCCATAAACAATTAGGCATAATGAATGAATTAATCCGATGCAATCAATGGGTCATTGAAGAGTCGAATAATCTATTAAATATGCTCAATGAGTTTTTTTCTGATAAAAGAGATTAGTTTATCCTACACTAATAATCATCATATATTGCTTTCTTCCGACAAGTCAAAATCTCTGGTTAATTTTTTATGATTTTAGGGACTTATTAGATGTAGCTTTCTTAAATCTTCCAATAATAAATTCGAATTCTGTGCCATAATAAATCTTTATAAACCTTCTTTGATACTAATAAATTAGAGATTCAAATTCTGAAAAGCATTTCAAATCCTCCATAAAATGGTTCGATAATTCGTCATTGAAGGCTACTAAATAAAACCCTGATAATCTTTTGATTATCAGGGTTAATTCTTTGTAATAAAGTTTTCTAATCTTTACTCCTCTTGGTGTCTGTCAAAATTATTTTTGAATTCCCATTTCACTTTCTCGATTTTCTCTTCAACTGATTTTGTCAGACCATGCTGGTATTCCGCTAACCTCTCTGAAACCATTTTGTCAAAGCTGCCAATCATTCTTGCTGCAAGCAATCCGGCATTTTTTGCTCCATTCAATGCAACGGTCGCTACCGGAATTCCGTTGGGCATCTGAAGAATTGACAAAATAGAATCCCAGCCGTCAATTGAGTTGGAAGATTTAACCGGAACACCAATCACAGGCAAGGTAGTCAATGACGCCACCATTCCCGGTAAATGTGCAGCTCCACCCGCTCCGGCAATGATTACTTTTAACCCGCGTTCTTGTGCAGATTTGGCATAATCAAACATACGTTCCGGTGTGCGGTGTGCGGAAACAATCGTCAATTCGTATTCTACACCTAATTCTTCCAGGATTTCAGCAGCCTCTTTCATAATTGGCAAATCGCTGTCACTTCCCATAATGATTCCTACCATAACTTTATTTTTTGGCGGTTATTTTTATTGTTTGATTTACTTTATCTATGTTTGATTTTAACTCTTCCAAGCCATCATTTACTAATGTTATATGCCCCATTTTTCTACCAGGACGGGTTTCTGTTTTGGCATACCAATGTAAATATATGCCCGGAATTTGAAGGATCTCCTCTAAATTTTCAATTTCCGCTTCGCCAATTTCACCTTCTGCACCTATCAAATTTACCATTGCAGAAGTCGCGTACAATTTCGTGCTCCCCAAAGGTAATCCGGTCAAAGTCCGCAACATCTGGTCAAACTGAGAACTGTAAGCGGCTTCAATGGTCGAATGCCCGCTGTTATGAACCCTGCAAGCCGTTTCATTTACCCAGATCGAACCGTCTTTGTTCAAAAACATTTCTACGGCAAAAACACCCGGCGAATTTAAATTCTCAACCACTTTCCGCGCAATTTTTTCGGCTTCTTTTGCTTTTGACTCTTCCAAAGCAGAAGGCATCAATAAATAATCCAGTAAATTATATTCCTGGTTAAAAACCAATTCCACAGCCGGATAATTGACAACATTACCCCGATCATCAGCAACTACCACAACTGCAATTTCTTTGTCTAAATCAGCCGGAGTTTCATAAATCGACGGAACCTTAAGTATATTTTTCAATTCGTTTCGGGAAGGTAAAAACTGAACACCTTTACCATCATAACCTCCTTTGTTCGCTTTTTGAAATACCGGAAACTCTGTTACCACACAAATTAATTCTTTCCAGTCTTCCAATTCAAAATAAGGTGCAGTGGGAATCTGATTGTCAACATAAAATTTTTTTTGGAGCGATTTATCCTGGATAATAGCCAAAGCTTCGGGATCGGGAACTACTTTTTTTCCCAATGATTTTAAATACCGCAAGGCTTCTGCATTTACGTGCTCAATTTCAATTCCGATTGCATCCAAATCCTTTCCGAAATCCACTACGGTCTGATAATCTGCAAAATCTCCCTGAATAAAATGATGTGCATGTTTCGCACAGGGCGCATCTGCAGACGGATCTAAAATGTAAATTTCATAGGGATATTGCAATGCGTTCTGCAAAAACATATAGCCCAACTGCCCGCCTCCAAGAATTCCTATTTTCATTTGCTGCTTAACATTTACTTAATTGTCAAAGGAATTCACCAAAATAATTTCGCGGAATTATTTTAGCTCATTTCATGTATGCGAAGTTACTTATTATGGATCAAAGTTTCAAGTTTCAAGTTTTTCTTTCTACTTTTTACTTTTTACTTTTTACTATTGTTACCTTTGTTTAAATTTTGAATTTAATGAGCTTGTTAAAAAGAGCCTTACAATATGTAAAACCTTATCGTTCCTCCTTTTCCGTGGCTATTGTATTTAATTTTTTATATGCAGTATTCAACGTTTTGGCATTAGCATTTATGATGCCTATTTTGAGCGTTTTATTTGATGAAAAACAGAAAAAAGTCATTACAAAACCTGAATTCTCAGGAAATATATTGGATGTAAAGGATTTTATGAGTGACTTTTTTGGTTACTATATGCAACAAATTGCACAAGAAAACGGACAGTTGCAGGTGTTGCTTACTTCCTGCGTCCTGTTTATCATTCTTTTCTTTTTTAGAAATATCTGCAGTTATTTTTCGGAATATTTTCTAATTGATTTACGATCAGGAGTTTCCCGTGATTTCCGGGTTGATATTCATAATAAAATTCTGGCGCTGCCCGTCTCCTACTTTACTGAAAAGAAAAAGGGAGATATGCTCGTTCGGATTTCCAGCGATGTGGGTGAAGTGGAAGGAAATATATTGAACAGCTTGGTTGAAACCCTTCGAGCACCCATTCAGATCATTGTTTTTGTTACTGTTCTATTCATTACCAGTTACCAGCTGACCTTATTTGCTATTTTAGTTTTTCCTGTTATGGGCAGTTTGATTTCTATAATTGGGAAAAGCCTGAAACGTGATGCGGGAAAGGCACAGGTAGAGTTGGGTAATATCATGTCGTATGTAGATGAAACACTGAATTCACTAAAAGTCATCAAGATATTCAATGCAGACAGCCAAATAGCAAAACGTTTTGACAAGTCCATCAACCAGTACAGAAGGTTACTTCAAAAAGTAATGAAAAAGCGTGCTTTGGCATCTCCTACAAGTGAATTCCTGGGAGCGATCACCATTGGCCTGATTGTATTTTTCGGCGGTAAATTAAGCCTGGAAGGTGATGGTTTGAGCGGCTCTCAGTTTATTTTTTACATCGGGACTTTTTACACTTTACTTGACCCTATCAAACGTTTTTCAAGAGCTTTATCCGATCTGCAAAAAGGGCAAGTTTCCGCAGAAAGAATTTTTAATGTGCTGGATACTGAAGTCACTATCCAGGATAAACCTGATGCACAGGATTTTTATGAATTTAACCAACAAATAGAATTCAGAAACGTGAGTTTTGGCTATGCCGAAAAGACTATTATCAAAGATTTCGATTTAACCATTAAAAAGGGGGAGACTATTGCATTAGTTGGACATTCCGGAAGCGGAAAATCTACACTGGCAAACCTTATCACGCGGTTTTACGATGTGACTGAGGGAGAAATTCTGATTGACGGAGTGAATGTCAAAAACATCAAATTAAAGGCCTATCGTCAATTATTCGGATTGGTTACACAAGACAGTATTTTGTTCAATGATTCGGTTTTTAACAACATCGCGCTGGGTGATGAAAATCCGACAATTGAAAAGGTAGAAAGTGCCGCATTGATTGCCAATGCAAAAGAATTCATCCGAAAATTGCCAAATCAATATGAAGAATCCGTAGGCGAAAGCGGTGGCAAACTTTCGGGCGGACAGAAACAACGCCTCAGCATAGCACGTGCGGTTTACAAAAACCCTCCGATCATGGTATTGGATGAAGCCACTTCGGCCCTCGATACTCAATCTGAAAAACTGGTTCAGGACGCGCTTAGTAAAATGATGGAAAACAGGACTTCTGTGGTAATTGCGCACCGGCTTTCTACCATTATGAATGCGGATAGGATTATTGTTCTTGAGGACGGTAAAATTATAGAATCGGGAAATCACAATCAGCTTCTGGAGAAAAAAGGGATTTATGCCAATTTAATCCAACTTCAAAATATTGAATAAAAAATTCCTGCCATGGAATGACAGGAACACAGTTTAATATCAAACTAATTTTATTGTCTGGTAAATGTTACTGTTGCAAGCTGGCCTTCAAATTCCTGAGATACGGTAAACTTGTTGTTATTATCACTAAACACAGGAGTAACAGATTCCGGGCTTCCGTCCAGGTTAATTGTATAAACATTCCCTTCTCTTGACCACGTTCCGGCACTGTCCGGCCCCGGCTCACAATTCCCTGTTTCGGCATTTTCCTGGAACGTATTCATCATCACTGAGAAATTATTATTAAAATGAGTTACATTTCTAATCTCACAAACACCCTCTGCCACAAGAAGTGGGTAAATATCCGTCCCATTAATCACTATATTGGTAATTTTCCAGGACCCCACGATGACATCCACATTGCTATCTCCTCCATCATCATTGCTACAGGATAGTGAAAACAGACTGATAAGTAAGAGAGGAACAATGAACATTAATTTTTTCATAAAAATGATTTTTTTGATTTAATTTAATGTAAATATAACGATTGATTTTATTCCTTATTTTTGAAATAATTTAATTTATGATTGTTTTGTGGATTTTTTAACAAAAAAGTACCTTTTTGAAATTTACGGCTGCACATTCTAAACTGATAAAAAAACGTGCTCTGGAATTGGGTTTTGGCAGCTGCGGGATTGCCAGAGCTGAATTTTTGGAAGGCGAAGCAAAACACCTTGAAGGTTGGCTGAAAAAAGGAATGCACGGAAAGATGTCGTATATGGAAAACCATTTTGACATGCGACTGGACCCCAGATTATTGGTTGAGAGCGCTAAATCAGTCATCTCACTGACTTACAATTATTTTCCGGAAAATATTCAGCAACCAGATTCTTATAAAATTGCAAAATACGCCTATGGAACTGACTACCACTTCGTGGTAAAAGAAAAATTAAAAGAATTATTAAATTTCATTCAGGAAGAAATCGGCGAGGTCAATGGCCGTGCTTTTGTAGATTCCGCACCGGTTTTGGAACATGCCTGGGCACAAAAAGCCGGAATCGGCTGGGTAGGAAAAAACAGCCTGACACTCTCCAAACAAAAAGGTTCTTTTTTCTTTTTGGCAGAACTGATCCTGGATTTGGAGCTTGAATATGACGAACCCATAAAAACAGACCATTGCGGTTCATGCACTCGTTGTATAGATGCCTGCCCTACAGAAGCAATCCTTCCCGGCAAAACCATTGACGGAAGCAAATGTATCTCGTACTTTACCATTGAATTAAAAGAAGAAATCCCACCTGAAATGTCAGGTAAATTTGATGACTGGATCTTTGGATGCGATATTTGCCAGGATGTTTGTCCCTGGAACCGGTTTTCTCTCCCGCACACAGAAGAAAAATTCAATCCTAAAAATGAAATTTTGACTTATTCAAAATCAGATTGGGAAGAAATCACGGAAGATATATTTCGAAATATATTTTCCAAATCCCCTGTCAAAAGAACTAAATTTGAAGGATTAAAACGAAACATTGATTTTATAAAACCTCATTAATTCATTATGAAAATCCTATATACTGTTTTACTGTTCCCTGTAACTATTTTACTGAATGCACAAATTTCTACAACAAGGATGAACGATCTGAAACTAGGAATGACACTTAGCGAAGCAGAATCTAAAACCGGTCAGTCACTTGAATTATCCAAAGGAGAAGAAGATTGGGCGTACAATACAAAAATCATTCAAAAAGGAACCGAATTCATCCTAAGGTTTATCGAAAATAGTGGTGATGACGATTCCATTCACTACTCTCTCTATGAGATAGAAACATCTTCAGAAAATATAAAAACACTTTCCAAAATAGGAGTCGGAAACACCCTGGATGATTTGTGGAAAGCCTATAAGAACTATAATATTTCAGTATGGAAAAGCTGGGATTCGGAAACTGAAACATATTCTGAAAGAGAACGTATCTTTCAATTAGAAGATTTAGACGCCGGAACGGTTCTTTACTTTTACTTAAGAAATAACAAGATTTATAAGATTTCCCTCAATTATTTCGAAGGCTGTTAAGCCTGCTTTAAACTGTTTGGGTATAATTACGCATTCTTTTTGAAAGCGGTAACGTATCAAATATGTTGATGTGAATTTTTAAAGAATAAATAAAATTGATTTTCAGTAATTTAGAAAATATAACAGAAGAAAAAAGAAACAATCTTAGGGTTGTTTCTTCTGATTTTAGTTCTTCAAATCGCCTGAAAACGGATTTTTACTTTTCAAGTGTTTCAGATGTATTGATTGATATAAATCAATCAACAATATCTTATAAATTACTTCCAAATATGTGCACTGCTCAAAAGTAGAGTTTAAATTTTAAGCCTGCTTTGCAAATTGCTTTGGCGTAATCCCGTATTTCTTTTTAAAAGCGGAAATAAAATGTGAAGGATTCTCATATCCTATTTCGTATGAAATATCTTTCACCTGTAGTTCTCCTGTTTGCAATTTTTCGCGCGCCAATTCCAGTTTCTTGTCCAGGACAAAACCATAAACCGTAGTTCCGTAAACCTGCTTAAATCCTTCTTTCAGTTTATATTCGGAAAGTCCTGATTGCTCAGAAAGTTCCTTTAAAACCGGTGGGTTATTTAGATTTTCCAATAGGATCTCCCTGGCGTCTTTCAGCTTTTTAGCATCCTTTTCATTGTCCAGGAACGGGCAGTTTTCTTTTTGGTTACTCTCGGATTCTGAAAAATGAAGCGTAAAAAGCTCATATACTTTTCCCAAAACATAAAGATTCTCAAAATGCGGGTTGAGGTTATGGTTTTCAATTTGGTTCAAAACCATACGAATCGTCGTGGAAACACTTTGCTGGTTATAATATTTTGCAGGTGTTTTTGTATTATTCAAAAATTCCGCACGTATGTTATTGTCTGTAAACAAGCTGTGCAATTTTTCTACAGATACAAACACAATACAAACTTTTGAATCTGAATTGATGCTTAAATTCAAAGGTAATTCCAAAGACGGGTTGTAAATCAAAAAACTAAAACCATCATTTAAATTGATTTTATAATTCCCGTTATTGAAATTAAAAGTCATTGCCCCTTTTGTACAAAAATAAAACTGTATGAATTTCTTGTCTATGCCTTTTGTTATCGTATCTGTAAAAGCGGTATTATTGTCTATATGAGCCAGATAAATATCCGAACCCAGCCAATATTCTTTAATTTTACTTTTATAGGTATTTTTCAGTTTATTTTCCATAAGTGACATCCATCAGTAATATAACTTTAAATTTAAAAACACTTTAGCACAAAGCATTTATCATGCAAAGTTAATCATTTTGTTTAGAATGATTCTAAAAAATTAGATTTCGCCAAATAGCGATACTTTATAAAAGAATGAGTTATTTTTACGTTAATAACCGCTCTATTTTTGTGGGTGATTTAAAATGAGTGTGAGCAAAGTAAAGAAAAGTTTTTATGTTGTAGGAATCAGCTTCGAAAAAGCTGATGCCGAAACAAGAGGAAAATTTACTTTTTTCTCAGATGCTGTTGAGCCTTTTGTAAAAGAAGGCAAAGAATTGGGGATTGAGAGTTTTTTTGTGGTTTCTACCTGCAACCGTTCAGAGTTCTACGGATTTGCGGATAGTGCTCAAACGATGATCGATTTGTATTGTCGTTACACCAACGGAACTGTCGAAGAGTTTTTACCTGTAATGAATCTGACTGAAGGAGACGGAGCCATCCGTCATCTTTTTGAAGTTTCCTCCGGGTTAAAAAGCCAAATCCTGGGAGATTTTGAAATCATCGGACAAATCAAAACCTGGTTCAACCGTTTTAAAAAACAAGGTTCTTCTGACGCGTTTTTGGAAAGATTGATCAATACAGCTATACAAATCAGTAAAAAAGTTAAAACACAAACGACCTTGAGCAATGGTGCCGCTTCTGTTTCTTATGCTGCGGTCCATTATATCCTGTCTACGCAAAAAGAAGTTTCAAAGAAAAACATTCTATTGTACGGAATTGGGAAAATCGGGCGAAATACCTGTACTAATCTGGTCAAACACACACAAAACGACCACATTATACTTATCAACAGAACCAAAGAAAAAGCTGAAATCCTGAGCCGGAAATATGAAGTTTTGGTAAAAGACTTTTCTGAATTGAATGAAGAATTAAAGAAAACAGACATTTTGATTGTCGCTACGGGAGCAGAACAACATACCATTACAGAAGAAATGATCCCTTTTGAAAAGGAGATGGTCATTATTGATTTATCAGTTCCTGAAAACGTAGCGCATACACTGGCTTCAAGAGAAAGTATTCAACTGATCAATGTTGACGGATTATCAAAAATGGTGGACGATACTTTAGATTCGAGAAAGGAATCCGTACCAGTGGCATATGATATCATCGCTGAGCACAAACAAGAATTTGACGAATGGCTTGAAAGCAGAGAATTCGTCCCTGTTATTCAATCATTTAAAGAAAGATTAGAATTTTTACAAAAATTTGAATTCCAAAATCTTCAAAAGAAAAATCCTAAAATTAACGGAAATGAATCTTTGGTTGCTGAAAAATTAGTCCAAAACCTGACCAACCAATTTGCCTCTTATATACTTGAAAACCGTGAAAATGCAGACAATACCATCGCTTTGATGGAGGAAATTTTCCGATTAAAAAATAATTCCTGATGCAACCGATACGTATTGGAACCCGCAAAAGTCCGTTGGCAATATGGCAGGCCGAATTAGCGGCGAAAGAACTCAGCAAAAAAAATATTGAAACCGAAATCATTCCCATTACTTCAGAGGGTGATATAAATTTAAAGCAGCCCATCTATCAATTGGGAATTTCCGGTGTTTTTACACGTTCGCTCGACATTGCTTTGCTCAATGACCGGATTGACATTGCCGTTCACAGCCTGAAAGATGTACCTACTCTTCTTCCGGAAGGAATCGAATTGATTTCCTGTCTGGAAAGGGGAAACCCGTATGATGTTTTGATTTATAAATCAGATGAAATTTTCTCTAAAGAAAAAAGGACAATCGGGACCGGGAGCTTGAGAAGAAAATCTTTTTGGCTCAATAAATTCCCAAATGACGAAGTTGAAAATCTACGTGGAAATGTCCAATTGCGTTTGCAGAAACTTATTGATTCAAACTGGGACGGAGCTGTTTTTGCATTCGCGGGAATTGAGAGAAGCGGAATTTTAGATGAATTAAATTCAAAAGGGCTTCTTTACCAAACTTTGGACTGGATGATTCCCGCACCATCACAGGGAATTATCGGTATCACGGGCCGAAGAGGGTTTCAAATACCCGACATTTCAGATGAGAATTCAATTGTTTGCGCTACTGTAGAAAGACAGTTTTTAAATATCCTGGAAGGCGGCTGTACTGCTCCGATTGGTGGATTTGCACAAATAATTCAGGATCAGGTCAGGTTCAAAGGGAGTGTTTTGTCATTGGACGGAGAAAAAAGAATATCTGTTGATGATAATTTTTCTGTTAATGAATTTCGATATAAAGGAAAAGAATTGGCTGAAAAATGCCTGAATAATGGTGCCAAAGAGTTGATTCAACAGATTCAAAAGGAGTTAAGACAGTGAAAAAAGTCCTTTTCACAAAAGAAATTGAACCCAATATTTTGAAGCATAATTTATCTCAAAATATTGACTTTGAAGTTGTTAATTTCTTACAGATTGAAATTCAGCCACAAGAAAAAATTGCTTTACAGATTGACGATTCTATTTCCAATTACCTAATTACAAGTCAAAATTCGGTAAAGGCAATCAGGAATTTAAATTTAGGTGGTGAATTCTATGTGGTGGGAGAAAAAACTGCAGGGTTACTTGAAAAATATGATTTTCAAGTCAAGATTTATAAAAATTACGCATCTGAATTAGCGGAATATATATTAAAAAATGAAGATGAAAAAAACTGGATTTTCTTTTGCGGAAACAACCGGCGGGATGAATTATTTGAGAAATTAATTCCACAAGGTCATTCTATAAAGGAAATTCAATGCTACGATTCGTCTCCTGTTTACCATAACCTAAACCGAGAATTTTATGATGGAGTTGTATTCTTTAGCCCCTTGGGTGTGAAGTCTTATTTAAAAAACAATATGGTTTTACCGGAAACGGTTATTTTTACAATTGGCAAAACCACTTCGGAAGAAGTAAAAATTCATATAGAAAATAAAATTATAACCGCTGATATTCCGACTTTGGAAAGCGTGACACAATCTATAAACGAATACTTTTATGTTAAAAAATGATTTATTGCTGAAAGCATTACGAGGAGAAGAATTGCAAAGACCACCTGTCTGGATGATGCGTCAGGCTGGACGATACTTACCTGAATTCATTGCATTACGCGATAAACATGACTTTTTCACGCGGTGCCAGACACCGGAATTGGCAACCGAAATCACATTGCAGCCATTAAGAAGATTTCCGCTTGATGCAGCGATTCTTTTTTCGGATATATTGGTTGTACCACAGGCAATGGGAATGAATTTCGAGATGAAACCGGGAATCGGCCCCTGGTTGGAAAACCCCATTAAAAATACTTCTGACGTAGAAAGTGTTATTGTTCCTGATGTCGAAGAAACGCTGGGCTATGTTTTTAAAGCCATTAAACTCACTAAAAATGAATTAGACAACGACGTTCCATTGATTGGTTTTGCAGGATCTCCCTGGACGATTCTTTGTTATGCTGTAGAAGGAAAAGGTTCTAAAACATTTGATGTCGCCAAAGGTTTTTGTTTTCAGGAACCCAAAGCCGCGCACGAATTATTACAAAAAATTACCGATACAACAATTGCTTATCTGCTCAAAAAAGTAGAATCGGGTTGTGATGTAATCCAGATTTTTGACAGCTGGGGTGGATTGCTTTCACCAAAAGATTATGACGAATTTTCGTGGCCATACATAGAACAGATTGTGAATGTTCTTTCAGAAAAAGTACCTGTTACCGTTTTTGCAAAAGGCTGCTGGTTTGCATTGGAAAAAATGAGCAAGTCAAAAGCTTCTGCTTTGGGGGTTGATTGGACGGTATCACCAAAAATAGCCAGAGAATTAACCCAAAATAAAGTTACGCTTCAGGGGAATTTTGACCCGGCAAGATTGCTTTCTCCGCCTGAAACAATTCAAAAAATGGTTAAAGAAATGATTGGTGAATTTGGTACTACACGCTACATTGCCAATCTTGGACATGGGATTTTACCGAATGTTCCGGTGGAAAATGCCCAGGCATTTATTGAAGCGGTTGTAAATTATCAAAAAACCTAATCCTCTGTTTGTTCATTGGAAACTGAAAGGATGCGGAGCTGAATTTCTCCGGCGGGCATATTCCAAACGACAGAATCATTTTCAGAAAAACCGATTAGCGCAGTTCCCAAAGGGGCTAAAATAGAAATCTTCCCATCCTTTATGTTGGATTTCTCCGGCAATACAATTTGTACTTTCATTTTTCTCTTGCTTTTTGCTTCTTCAAATTCAACTTGAGAATTAATTCGAATAATTTTTTTATTTATTTCTTCTTT
>CAZKOC010000002.1:7498-11952 GCA_964554275.1 uncultured Weeksellaceae bacterium | reverse complement strand
TTATTCTGTGCCTGCACAGTCAAAGCGGAAAAAGTTAAAAACAAAATAAATAAAACTTGTTTCATATCTATATCTCTACAAAATTAGAATTATTTTTCATTAAAAACAACATCTGTACCAAAATAATTTTTTAGCATAAAAAAGCCCTGCTAATTCAGGGCTTAGTCTATATTATTTTTGAATATTCTTATTCTTAGATACTGTAACGAATAAATCCAGTCACAGTTAAATCCGGGTTAATTGCTTTTACTACATCTTTCACGGAAGTTTTTCCGTCTTTAATTGACGCCTGGTGAACCAATGTATTTTCTTTGAAAAATTTCTGCAATTTACCTTGTGCGATGTTTTCAATCATATTTTCAGGCTTACCTTCCTGGCGTAACTGGTCTTTTGCTATTTCTAACTCCTGGTCGATTACGCTTTGTGAAACCTGAGATTCGTCTAGCGCCACAGGATTCATTGCCGCTACCTGCATAGCAATATCTCTTGCTACATCAGCTGCGCCTTGGACGTTTGCAGAAAGAGCTACAACAGCTCCGATTTTATTACCAGCGTGGATATAAGAATTAACAAGTGCCCCATCTATAGCCTGGAAAGTTCCGATTTCAATTTTCTCTCCGATTACACCGGTTTGCTCTGTTAGCTTTTCAGCAACAGTGATTCCGTCAAAGTCTGCATTCAAAAATGAATCTTTATTATCATAATTAAATGCCATATCAGCAAATCTCTGAGCCAAAGCAATAAAATCTTCATTTTTAGCAACAAAGTCGGTTTCACAGTTAAGAGAAATAATTACACCTTTGGTATTATCACTATTTACTTTTGCAATAACAACTCCTTCAGTACTTTCTCTGTCGGCTCTGTTAGCTGCTACTTTTTGACCTTTTTTACGAAGAATTTCAATTGCTTTCTCGAAATCTCCGCCCGCTTCTTCCAAGGCTTTTTTAGAATCCATCATTCCGGCTCCTGTAGCGGTTCTTAGTTTACTTACTTCTGCAGCGGTTGCTTTATACATTGTATTGATTTTTTGAATTAATAATTTTGAATCTAAAATAAAAAGTAGTTCTTCCAATAACGGAAGAACTACATTAACTTTTGTTTAAATGTGATGAATATTCATCGTGGATT
This sequence comes from uncultured Weeksellaceae bacterium, assembly GCA_964554275.1. Lineage (GTDB taxonomy): Bacteria > Bacteroidota > Bacteroidia > Flavobacteriales > Weeksellaceae > Moheibacter. Next base: position 10,824 of record CAZKOC010000002.1, on the reverse strand, counting down.
ATTCAGCGTCTTCTGTAGTAGTATTTTCTTCTACAACTTCAGCTTTTGGTTCTTCTTTAGCTTTGTCTTTTTCAGCTTTACGGGTTGACAATCCTTCTTTGATTGATTCCGTAACGTGAGTCAAGATGATATCAATTGATTTTGATGCGTCATCATTTGCAGGAATTGCAAAGTCGACTTCTCTCGGATCTGTATTGGTATCTACCATTGCAAAAATCGGAATACCTAATTTTTGAGCTTCTGCTACTGCAATGTGTTCTCTTACCGTATCAACGATGAAAATCGCTGAAGGAATTCTAGTCATATCTGCAATCGAGCCTAAATCACGCTCCAACTTCATACGTTGACGATCAACTTGTAATCTTTCTTTTTTGGATAACGTCTCGAAAGTTCCATCTTTTTTCATTCTATCGATGGAGTTCATTTTTTTCACAGCTTTACGAATGGTTACAAAATTTGTAAGCATCCCGCCCGGCCATCGTTCAGTGATATAAGGCATGTTGATGCTGTCTGCATGTTTTGCAACGACTTCTTTAGCTTGTTTTTTCGTAGCTACGAAAAGGATTTTACGACCTGACGCAGCAATCTTGCCAAGAGCGTTTGAAGCTTCTTCTAATTTAACTGCTGTTTTGTGAAGGTCAATGATGTGAATCCCGTTCTTCTCCATAAAGATGTAAGAAGCCATATTTGGGTTCCATTTTCTTGTCAGGTGACCGAAGTGTACTCCGGCTTCTAACAATTCTTTTACATTTGCTTTTGCCATTTTGTTGTTTTTTAGTTTACGTTCCGCCTAATCAGCAAGCAATGTTTGAGTGGTTGAAAACAATTCGCGCCTCACACATTTAGATGCTAAACCAACCGTAAAATGGGTTATAATTAATTTTAAAATATTAACGTTTAGAGAACTGGAATCTTTTACGAGCTTTCTTTTGACCGAATTTTTTACGCTCTACCATTCTCGGATCACGAGTTAATAATCCTTCCGGTTTCAATTGAGTTCTGAAGTCAGTATCGACCTCACAAAGTGCTCTTGAGATTCCCAAACGGATAGCTTCCGCTTGTCCTGTAATTCCACCTCCGAAAACTTTGATATCTACATTGTATTTTCCTTTTGTACCAGTAATGGTTAAAGGTTGCTCTACTTTGTATTGTAAAACTCCGGTTGTGAAATATTCTTTTAATTCGCGGCCATTAATAAAAATCTCTCCGTTTCCTTCCTGCAGGTAAACTCTCGCAACGGATGTTTTTCTTCGGCCTATTTTGTGAACGATTGCCATAAATATAATTTAAATATATGCGTTAATGTCTATTTTCTTTGGTTTTTGCGCCTCATGAGGATGTTGTTCTCCTGAGAATACATGTACATGGGTATAGATCTGACTCCCTAATTTGTTTTTAGGCAACATACCTTTTACCGCTTTTTCGATTAATCGAATAGGATCTTTGTCAAATAATTGTTGAGCAGTCAAGCTACGTTGTCCTCCCGGATAGCCTGTGTGGCGAATGTATAATTTGTCGTTCCACTTGTTACCGGTCAATTGGATTTTATCAGCATTTACAATTATTACATAATCTCCACAATCTGCATGGGGTGTAAAATTGGTTTTATGCTTTCCTCTTGCCAGCTTAGCAACTCCTGATGCCAATCTACCTAAACTTAGTCCGGCTGCATCAACCTGAACCCACTCTTTTTGAGAGGTTTCTTTATTAGCTGATATTGTTTTGTAACTTAACGTATCCACAATCTTGATTTTTACAATGTTATATATCTGAATGAAATTCGGGCTGCAAATTTAGTAATTCATTTTTGTATTCCCAAATGCTTTTAAATAAATTATTTAAAATTTGTCATAAAAATAAGAAGCCCCTGACGGGGCTTCTTATAATTTTTATTTATTCAATAATTATTTTACCACAACTTTAGTGTTTTCCACTCCACCATTGGCATATCTAACTTGTGCTATGTAGATTCCAGCAGAAAGTGAAGAAACGTTTACTTTGTTTCCTTTCACCTGCATAACAACTCTACCTGTAGTATCAATCATGTTAACCTGAGTGATTTCATTTTTAGCTGAAAAGTTGATAACAGAAGATGATGGGTTTGGATAAGCTTGCAGGTTGCTTTTTGTATTTACATCAACAACAGCCATATCACTTAAATCACCGTCAAATTTCATAACTCCTGTAGCTCCACCGGGACCATCGCTAAATTGACCACACCATCCCGTGGTTCCATTCAAGAATTCCAATCTTCCTCTTTGCTCTCCCGAATCGATGTCTATCCAAGTTAAACCTCCGTCTCTTGAATATGAGCTTCCTGTAAAAGTTGCAGCGTTTATACCTGAAGAAACAAATGTGCCAGCAGTTCCTGGTACGTGTGCAATATCTCCTGGATACCACGTACCATCAGGGAATATATCTTCCCAAGTAGCTCCTCCATCAGTAGTTTGATAAATAAAAGCAACTCCACCATCATCAGTAATCAACAATCCGTTATTTGCATCAGAAAAAGCGAAAGAAGCTGAAGAGCCTGCGGTGATTACTCCCCCAAAATCTATTGCAGGGCTAATAAAAGCACTCCAAGTGATACCTCGATCATTTGAACGTAAGATACGACCAGTACTTGTTCCTAACCAAATATTGTCTCCTACCACTTTTTTTACTCCTGTGTAAGTAAATTCATCACCATTTTGAGGTACAGGAGCTGTAGAGATTACATTCCAGGTCGCACCACCATCTGTAGTATTGTACATCTCAAACTTACCACTTATAGGGTCTCCACCTGAATACCCATTATTAGCGTCCCAAAAATAAATATGATTGGCAAAAGATGCAGAAGCTCCAAATATAGACGTAGCTGTATATTTAACCCACGTAGTACCTCCATCTGTTGTTTTCCAAATACCATTATTAGTAGCCCCTCCAGTGCTTGGAGCCGTAATTAAATACGCTGTATTTCCATCAACAGCAGCAAGATCACTTAATAACGCCCCGGAAGGTATTTCTTCAGCAGTCATTGATGTCCATGTAGCCCCTCCATTGGTTGTTTTAGCAAAATCTTTGGGATACGTTTGTGCCCCTGTTCCATCATAGGCAGTCATCCAAGCTGTATTGGCGTCTACGATAGAAATTTCATCTACCCCCCAACTTGTAGGCCAATTGGTTCCTTGAGACATCCAAAATTGTGCATTAGCAAACATCCCTGTTAATGCTATTGCTAAAAAATAAATTTTCTTCATTTCTATATTCCTTTTAAATATTTAAGCGGTAAAAGTATAAAAAATTGTAGTATAATTCAAAAACTATATGTTAATATAAATAAAAAA
>CAZKOC010000002.1:0-7398 GCA_964554275.1 uncultured Weeksellaceae bacterium | reverse complement strand
GACATCAGACCTCCCAATGCCAATAATAAAAAATAAATTTTCTTCATATTTTAATTGTTTTTTAGAACTGTAAAAATATTAAATTTATTACCATAAACAAACTTTTTCCAGTTAAAATTAATTCTTAACTTATTTTAAAATGTTGATAAACCCATTTCAAATAGATTTTATACTTTTGTTTTCATTATAAAATAATTGATCATGGAAGTGCAAACGGAAAGCAAATTGACTTTTGACCAATTCAAAAAGCAAATCATAGAAGATTACAGAATTGCTGTTTTATCAAGAGAAACCAGTCTTTTAGGCAGACGCGAGGTTTTGACCGGAAAAGCAAAATTCGGAATTTTCGGTGATGGAAAAGAATTGCCTCAGATAGCGATGGCTCGTGTTTTCAAAAACGGAGATTTCCGTTCCGGATATTACCGTGACCAAACTTTTATGTTTGCGACCGGCGAATTGACTCTTTCTGCATTTTTTGCGCAATTATATGCCAATACCGATTTGGAAAAAGAACCTGCATCAGGAGGACGTCAAATGACTTCTCATTTTGCAACCCGTTCTTTGAACGAAGATGGTTCCTGGAAAAATTTAACCCAGCAAAAAAATTCAAGTGCAGACATATCGCCAACTTCCGGACAAATGCCTCGGTTGTTAGGACTTGCTCAGGCTTCAAAATTTTATCGTGAAGTGAACGATGCTGACCAGGAAAACAAATTTTCGATTGAAGGAAATGAAATTGCATTTGGAACCATTGGCGATGCAAGTACTTCCGAAGGGCCATTCTGGGAAACCATTAATGCCGGAGGCGTTTTACAAGTCCCTATGATTGTTTCCATTTGGGACGATGGTTATGGAATTTCCGTTCCGGCGAAATACCAACGGACAAAATCAAATTTAAGTGAACTTCTTTCCGGATTTCAACGAAACGAAGATGAAAGAGGATATGAAATCATTACTGTAAAAGCCTGGGATTATGCCGGATTGATTGATGCTTACCAAAGAGCTGAAAAATTAGCAAGAGAGGAACATATCCCCTGTATCATTCATGTAAGAGAATGCACGCAGCCGCAAGGACATTCCACTTCCGGTTCGCACGAACGATATAAATCGGAAGAAAGACTGGATTGGGAAAAAGAATTTGACAGTATTGCCAAATTCAAAGAATGGATTTTGAATTTTGATGCTGGAGATGAGAAGCTGGCGACAGAAGAAATGCTGAATGAAATCGAAGCTGAAGCAAAAAATGAAGTTAAAGCTGCTCAGAAACAAGCTTGGGAAGATTATTTAAATCCATTATTGAATTTAAAGAATAAAGCAATTGAACTGCTGGAAAAAGTAACAAATGAAAGCCCAAACAAGTCATTTATAGAATCTGAAGTCAATTCATTAAAAACAAAGCAAACGCCTTTTAAAAAAGATGTTTATTCAGCTGTAAGAAAAATTTTCAGATTGACCAGAGGGGAAAATTCTATTTCTAAAAGCGATTTAGTTCAATGGTTTGATTCTCAAATGAAAATTGAAAAAGATATATATTCATCTCATTTGCACAGTCAATCTCAATGGAATGCTTTAAAGGTGGAGAAAATTAACCCTATTTATGCTGATGAATCTCAAATGGAAGACGGACGTGTTGTGGTTCGTGACAATTTCGACAAAATATTTGAACAAAATTCTAACGTTTTGATTTTCGGTGAAGATAGTGGAAATATTGGCGATGTAAATCAAGGGTTAGAAGGGTTACAAGAAAAATATGGTGAAGCAAAGGTTTGCGATACCGGAATCCGGGAAGCAACGATCATAGGACAAGGAATCGGGATGGCAATGCGCGGGCTTCGCCCGATTGCTGAAATTCAGTATTTGGATTATGTATTGTACGGGTTACAATTGATGTCTGACGATTTGGCTACTGTCTTGTACAGAACCAAAGGCGGTCAAAAAGCACCTTTAATTATAAGAACACGCGGACACCGACTGGAGGGAATCTGGCATGCCGGTTCACCTATGGGCGGTATCCTCAATTTGGTTCGTGGAATGTATGTTTTGGTTCCGAGAGATCTGACCAAAGCAGCAGGATTTTACAACACTTTACTCAAATGTGATGAACCGGCAATCGTTGTTGAGAGTTTGAACGGTTATCGTTTAAAAGAAAAAATGCCCCAGAACATCGGGGAATTTACAACGCCAATTGGTGAAGTGGAAATTACGAAAGAAGGAAAAGATATTACTTTGATAACTTATGGTTCAACATGGAGAATTGTAACCGAAGCCGCTAAAGAACTTGAACAGCTGGGAATTGATGCAGAAGTAATCGATATTCAGTCTTTGCTTCCATTTGATATAAAACATGATATTGTAAAAAGCTTACAAAAAACAAATCGTTTAGTGGTAATTGATGAAGATGTTCCGGGAGGCGCTTCAGCTTTTATGATGCAGCAAATTCTGGAAGAACAAAACGGATATTTTCACCTAGATAGCAAGCCTATTACGATTGCTGCAAAGGCACACCGCCCGGCATATGCCACTGACGGGGATTATTTCTCAAAACCTTCTGTGGATGATATCGTCGAACAAGTTTATGACTTGATGCGGGAAGCGAAACCGGCTGACTTTCCGGAAATCTTTTAATATGTTATACAGTCCACAATTTTAAGTTGTGGGAATAAATTAATACAGAATCCGTCAAATGACGGATTTTTTATTCGGTTGGATGATTTCAAATCATCATTTCAATTTTATAATATAACTCGCAAAGGGGATGGAGGCATCTGTCTGAGCTCTCTTTGAATTGCCCTTCGACTCTGCTCTATGTGACAGACTATGAATCGATACCGAAAGTCTAAAAAACTACTCTGTCTGGTTCGGTGTGTACCAAAACATCGGCTATTTCAGGGATTTCCTTTTGGATCTCATCCTTCAAATCATGGGCAATTTTATGACCTTCTATGACGGAAATATTGCCATCTACGATCATGTGCAAATCCACATAATAAACCATCCCCATTTTTCTGACATGGCATTTTTCAGTATCTACCACCCCATTAACGGTAAGTGAAATTTCACGGATTTGCTCAATCAAATCATCATAAAGTTGTTCATCAGAAATTTCGCTCAAAATCGGACGAAAAATCTTATAAGCATTGTAAATGATAATCCCGGAAGCTAACAAAGCCGCCCAGTCATCAGCAGACTCATATCCTTCCCCTAAAAATATCGCAATGGAAATCCCGATAAAAGCCATGACAGAGGTAATTGCATCACTTCGGTGGTGCCAGGCATCTGCCTTCAGGGAAGAACTGTGTGTTTCTTTACTTTTCCGGATGACGTATTGATACGACAGTTCTTTGAACAAAATGATTCCACCCAACACGTACAACGTAAAAATTTCAGGACTTTCGTGCGGTGTCTGAATGTTTACAATACTTTCATATGCGATAATCGTTGCTGAAACAACCAAAAATCCGATGACGGCAAAAGTAGAAATGACCTCAAACCGTCCGTGTCCGTAAGGATGATTTTCGTCGGCCGGCTTGGTAGAATATTTCAGTCCTATCAGGACTAAAATCGAAGAAAAAACATCTGCTGAAGATTCTATCGCATCTGCGATCAGCGCATACGAATTTCCCAAGACACCTGTTACTCCTTTTATCAAAGCCAAAGCAGCATTGCTAAAGATACTGAAAACAGATGTTCGTATGGCGGTTTTGGATTTCATTTTATAAAAATTTATGTCATTCCGGCGAAGGAGGAATCTCTGATAATCAGATTTTTCGCTCCATTACATTTCACTCAGAATGACACAATATTATTTATTGATGTTAATCTTTCGCTAAAAACGGATAACGGTAATCTTTCGCAGGAACAAAAGTCTCTTTTACCGTCCTGACCGAAACCCAACGCAATAAATTCATCGCAGAACCGGCTTTGTCATTGGTTCCTGAAGCACGGGCTCCACCAAAAGGCTGCTGCCCGACAACGGCTCCGGTCGGCTTGTCATTGATGTAAAAGTTTCCTGCTGAATTTTCCAATGCTTTGACTCCCTGATTCAACGCATATCGGTCTTTGCCAAAAATAGCTCCGGTCAAAGCATATTCAGAAGTAGAATCTACCAGCTCCAAAGTTTTTTCCCAGTCTTTATCTGCATAGACATAAATAGTCAATACCGGCCCGAAGATTTCTTCCACCATACTTTCATATTTCGGATTAGTAGTCAAAACTACCGTCGGTTCAATGAAGTATCCTACTTTGTCATCACATTTTCCTCCAAATACAACTTCAGCTTCTTTATTCTTTTTGGCTCTGTCTATATATCCTTTTATTTTCTTAAACGCATTTTCGTCAATGACTGCCGTAACGAAATTCGAAAAATCTTCAGGGCTTCCTACCGTAATGGAGTCCAGTGCTTTTTTCATTTCTTTTTCAACTTTTGGCCATAAACTTTTCGCAATGTAAGCTCTTGATGCTGCTGAACATTTCTGACCCTGGTACTCAAAAGCACCACGAACCAACGCAGTTGCTACTTCTTTGGCATCTGCTGTTTTGTGCGCAATGACAAAATCCTTTCCTCCGGTTTCACCCACAATTCTCGGATAAGTTTTATGCGTTTGAATATTGTCCCCTATTTGTTTCCATAATGATTTGAAAACTTCAGTTGATCCTGTAAAGTGAATGCCCGCAAAGTCGGGGTGTTCAATACAAATTTTAGCGGTCTCGGCTCCACGTGTCAAAACCAGGTTGATTACACCATCTGGTAAACCGGCCTCCTGCAGAACTTCCATAATTACCTGAGCTGAATATATCTGCTTGTCAGATGCTTTCCAAACCACTACATTTCCCATCAACGCCATAGATGTCGGAAGGTTTCCGGCAATTGCAGTGAAATTGAACGGAGTAATCGCGAAAGTAAATCCTTCAAGAGGCCTGTACTCTACACGATTCCAAATTCCTTCTGAAGAAATGGGCTGGTCAGCATAAATCTGGGTCATGAACTCTACGTTGAAACGAAGAAAATCAATCAATTCACAAGCAGAATCAATCTCTGCCTGAAAAGCGTTTTTAGACTGCCCGATCATTGTCGCCGCATTGATTCTCGCTCTGTATGGCCCTGCCATTAAATCAGCCGCTTTCAGGAATATTGCCGCCCGGTTTTCCCATGACATATCCGCCCAATTCTTTCTGGCTTTCAATGCCGCGTCAATCGCTTTGGTTACATCTTCTTTTTTTCCGGCGTGGTAATAACCTACAACGTGTTTGTGATCGTGCGGAGGAGTGATTGGTTTTTTGTCTCCGCTGAATATCTTTTCGCTACCGATGTACTGAGGTACTTCGATAACATCTTTATACATTTTTTTATAAGTGGCAAGCAATTCTTTACGTTCCGGCGAACCCGGCGCATAAGATTTCACTTCTTCATTGCCCACGAAAGGGACTTGATAGATTCCTTTTGGCATTTTATTGTGCTTTAAAAGTTATTAAAATTGTGTAGCAAAGTTACAAATAATACTTCTTCTAAATTGTTTAATTTAATAGTTATAATTCACATAAAAGAATAAATTTGCAACTTTAAATCTTCAATTTATGAAAAAATTCTTTCTGCTATTTGCTTCAGCTTTTCTTGTGATAAGCTGCAGCAGTGATGATGATTCTCCATCTAACGATGATGGACAGACAGAATCAAATGTCTACATCAAAAAAATAACCAATACGGTTCTGATGGATTCAGATGGCACGACCGAAACATATATTGTTGAATTTGAACACGATGAGAATAAAAGATTAAATAAAATTATCACTAATAATGGTAGTTACACAGATCTGATATATGAAAACAATCTATTGGTAAAATATGTGTCTTACGAAGGAGATATATTACTGTCTGACGGAAATATTTATTACGAAAACAATAAAATAAATTATACCATTAGCACAGACGGTGGATATATTTTCAGAACCGATTATTCTTATTCAACTGACGGAAAGCTTAAAAAAACAATGACTTGTGGCGGTACCGAGCCTTGTATAAATAGTGATAATTATATAGAATATACTTTTCATAACAATAACATCATTCAAGAAATTGAGTCCATGGCCATATTCGAGAACCCAATTATCTTCACTTACAATTATTCATACGATGATAAAAAGAATCCGTTTACAAACTACGATTCAGCAATTAAAATTTTATTGAAAGATTTGACCAAATCTTCTCTTAATGCTAACAATTATGTTCAGCAAACAGATTATGCGGGTGCCAATGTGATTTATACGAATACTTATACAAGTGATGAATATCTAAAATCTCAGGAAGGCAGGTACGAGTCAAATGGAAACTTTTATGTTTCCTTCGAATATGAGTATGTCGAATTATAATTATTGTGAGTCCAGTCGGAGCTTTTTAATTTCTAGTATTTACTTCTCCATAACCCAAGAGCACATCATACCGCAACCCCCATGGGCGATAATAAAACAGAGCCTGGTACAAATTTTCCGTTTGCCAGAAACTTCCGTTTATTTCAGACAAACTCGTTCGTTGGGTTGAGTTATCGTAAACTGCGTATTGATAATTGTAATATCCCTGCTTCAGTAAAACCGAAACTTCCCACATGCCGTTTTCGGACTTTTGAAGCTGGTATTCGGGGGCAATCTGCCAGTTATTGAACGCTCCGACAATGTACAATTCTTTATTTCCACCTGCATCATTAAATTCATCCAAAGCAAAATGCACCCAAGTGTAATCTGCCTCTGAGCCGGACATGGTCTGATCCATCAGTCTGGCATTTCTGATGTAGAACGCACCGTTTACATCACGATCATCAAAATACCCTAAGTTGTGCTTCTGAAAATCGGCACGAATGATTGTATGGTATAAACTATCTTGTCTGAAAACGCGTTCAGTCGTCATCGAAGGGACTTCAAGTGTTTTAGTGTCAAACCAAAGATATTCGCTGTTTCCCTCAAAAAGATTGTTTTGATCACGGTAAGTAAGCTGATTATTTTGGATGAATTGAGGTTTGGTTATTGTCAGATTATCTTCCCAATTACTATTTTTCATAATGAAGAGTGTCGCGCCGTCGGGTGTTTCGGTAAGATTCATTTGCGGGCTCGTAACCTGGACGTTTACTCTTTGGGTTAAATTCCCACTTCCAATAGCCCGCTCGGTTTGTACTCCCAACGATACTTTGCGCTCGTCATACACAGCAAACCTTCTGGTAAACACCGGGTTATTTTCATTATTTGTATAAATTTTTATAACATAGTTCCCAGCCACCTTTAAACGCATATCCCTGTTGGGAATCATCAACTGATAATTCGTGTACGCCTGATAGGTATTGAACGAATTTTTATAAGTTCTGATATAATCTGAACTGTAACCGTCTAAAAATTCTGATTGGAAAATTCCCG
>CAZKOC010000001.1:43888-46025 GCA_964554275.1 uncultured Weeksellaceae bacterium | reverse complement strand
AAATTTCCATTGTACATATCAGAAGCTTCAAATTCTTTGATGGAACGCTCGGCAATTAACTTCTGTTCTTCATTCTCATAAAAAATTACAGAACGGTATTGCGTCCCCACATCATTACCCTGACGATTCAACTGAGTCGGGTCATGAACCGTCCAAAAGACTTCTAACAATTCATCAAATGAAATTATTTTGGGATCAAATTCAATCTGAACCACTTCCGCATGTCCGGTGGTTCCTTCACAAACTTGTTTGTAAGTCGGATTTTTGACGTGCCCTCCGGAATAACCCGAAGTTACGCTTGAAACACCATTCAATTGGTCAAAAACTGCTTCCACACACCAAAAACAACCTCCTCCGAAAGTTGCTTTTTCAAGATTGTCGCTACTCATTTTTTCTGTTTTCCTAATTTTGGTTTTGTTTTTTTCTTGTCCGTTACAGCTGTACAGACAACACAAAATCGAAACGAAAGCAAGCATTTGTTTTATCATTGATTCGATTTTTAGAATGATAAAGATACTCCAATTAATTTGTAACTTTGATGACTAAATGTTAAAAATCAGGTGAAATCATTTACTGAATTTGAAATGCCCTTTGAACCGGTTATTTCCTTTGAAGCTATCATTTCCGATCTTGAAAAACAAGTCGGGGAAGGAAATGCGGATACAAGGACCATGCGCTTACTGAATCAGGCAAATCAGATTCCCGAATTGAGATCCGGTTTTAATAATTTCGGTTTGGTTCAGCAATACGCCGAGCTGATTTCGGATTTGCTGTCGGATTTATTTCCGAAAATGTTGACTGAAAATGAAATCAAAGCTGCAACGCTACCCTTGAGCAATTTGATTTTCAATCCTACCAAAAGATTTGAAAAACTGATTGAGGAATCCGGAAAAGAGTTTCAAATATCTGATACTAATTTCGAAACCGATGAATTTTACATTGCAAGCTGCAGCATTATTTTGGCGTTTTATTATCATGTTCCTTTTAGCAGCACATATCCTTTGTATTTTAATATGTTGGATAAAAATGGGATTCAGAAGCATTATAGAGTACTTTACAATGCGGACTTTCTGGAAATTTATCCTACCGAAAGAGCAATCCAGCTTACTGCTGAAGAAATTGAAGTTTTATTGAATAATTTTGACGACATTGATCTCTGGAAAGAAAAATTCCCGCCACAGAGCTGGTTGCTCAAAGGTTTTGGAATTATGTCGTTGTATGATGCCACTATTGAAACTGCTGTTTCCAATCTGAAGCAAGAGCTTCTGAATAAATCGAATTCTGATAAAATAAAATCAACGGAGAGATTAGAAGATATTCTAAAATCAATATTTAATGTAAAGAATATAAGCGTTGGGATTTCAGATTATAATCCGCAAACAAAGCGTGTTATCCCTAACTCTTTCAATGAATTTGTAAAAAGCCGGATACTTTTTTCCAATCATGACTTTTTATCTGTAGAAAACAGCAGGTTTTTAAAACATCTAAACGAAAATAAAACTTTTGTCATTTCAAATATTGACAAATACGTTCAAACACATCCTGACGAAGAAGCCGCTCTGAGACTTCAAAAATCAGGAGTTAAGAGCGCCATCTTAGTGCCTATGATCAAAGAAGATCATATTTTGGGAATTGCAGAACTGGTTTCAGATATTCCCGATGGATTTAATTCCATCACGGCACAACGAATCGATTTGATCCTATCATTTTTGATTGATTCCATGGAACGTTCTCAAATAGAAATTTCCAATCTTACTGATGCGCTGATCCAAAAAGAATATACGAGCATCCACCCCAGTGTCGCCTGGAAATTTACGCGCGAAGCGGAAAATTTCATCAAAAACCCAAATCAGGATTATACTTTCAGGGAAATTTCCTTTCAGGATGTGTATGCTTTATATGGAGAAATTGATATTAGAAATTCTTCCGTTGCAAGAAATAACTGTATCAGGGAAGACATTCAAAATCAATTGAAAATGCTAGTCGAAGTTCTGGATGAATTGAGAATCCAAACCAAACTCACACTTTTAGATCAAAGAAAATTTGAAATAGAATCTTATCTGAATAATCTTAATTTGTCGATTGAAGCCGGAACAGAACAGGAAATTCAACAATACATAGCAAACGAAATTCATCC
>CAZKOC010000001.1:30681-43788 GCA_964554275.1 uncultured Weeksellaceae bacterium | reverse complement strand
TGCTTTATTTGTACAATTTACGTTTGTGGCAATTGCAGGCTATTTGCGATATGGAAAATCAACACCATCGTATAAAGCCATTTCTGCCAATTCCGCTCGATGTTACTTCGCTCATTTTGGCTTTTAACCAGCCTTTGGCAATTCGTTTCCGGATGGATGAAAAGCGTTTTGATGTAGATGGAACGTACAATGCCCGATATGAAATCGTAAAAAAACGAATCGATAAGGCATTTATAAAAGATACACAGGAAAGAATTACCCAACCGGGAAAAATTACGATTGTTTATTCACACCCGAATGAAGAGACCGAATATCTAAAATACATCAAATTCCTTCAGTATAAAAAATTTATAGATGGTGAAGTCGAATTTTTACAAGTTGAAAATTTACAGGGAATCACCGGATTGAAAGCACTTCGGATCAAAATTCTACGTCAAGCAGAAATGAAAAATCAACCCTATTATACTTACGAAGAATTAATTGAAGATTTAAAATAATCCTTCCATACCTCCATTCTGTTGGAAAGCATACACAAAAGCCAGTACGGTAACGATAGTTCCAAACATAAAGACGTAGTAAGTAATTCGTAACAATTTATATTTCCTGTCCAGGACCAGCCCTAAATAATACAAATCACGGGTCAATGAATTGTACAAATACTCTTTGTCTTTCATCAATTCATTCATAGCGGCTTCGTATTTATCCAGCGGCATTTTATAGAAATTGCCAAAAAATAAAAGGTTTACCTTTTTATTCTGGACATCTTCCTGGGTAAAAGTTCCTTTTGTGATATTAGGCTTCGTGGCTAAAATAGCAAAGATGATACTCAAAACACCCACAAATAACATCGTCAAGGTCGGCATTATCAGATATTCATTTTTAGGGCTTCCCAATTTTGGCAGAAGTGTTGACAATGCAATAGAAATAATTATGGCATTAACCGACAGAAGAATGTTGGCTTTGCTGTCTGCTATTTCGCTCAGGCGTGTATGATTATTCAGTGTGACACGAAACATAGTTTCTATTCCACGCTCAGGGCGTTCCAGTTTTTCGAGTTTCTTTTTCTTTATTTCCTGTTTTGATAAACCTTCCTCTCTGAACGTATTCAATTCATTTTGAAGTTTGAAAACGTTCTTCATTTTCACAGGCTGCCAATTGGCTTTGGCATAATCAGTAAAAAACTTATGCTCACGGGTTAGAAAATTATAATTTTTCTGTGCCCATTCATAATCTGTAAATTTTTTATGATCAATTAATTCCCATTCCTGGCGAAGCTGTTTGCTGATTTCTTCATATAATTCACTTCCCAAATGTGCCGAATCAGCATCTCTCAGAATTTTCCCTAACTTACAGGAAACACCATGATTTATGCAGGTATCGAGTATAATTTCTTTTATGGATTCTATTTCAGAATCCTGAAAATTATTTTCTTTCAGAAATGACTTTGCAATTTCAAAACTTTTTTCTTCATGATTGTCAGAACCTTCAACATGCCCGGTATCATGAAACCATGCCGCCAAAAGAACCGATTGCTTTTCTTCCTCTGAAACAGGTTCGTTTTCAATCAATTCCTTTGTTTTTTGTACCACAAATTGTGTATGCAAAAAATTATGATAAGTATGTTCAGAACTTAGTTTATCTTTGAATAGGTCAAAAACATATTGCTCAGCCTTCTGTAGTAAATCACTCATAATTCGAATTATGTCAGGTAAAATTAATGATTTAACTTTTGAAAAATACATAAAGTACTTCATACTTATTTCTGGAATTGTAATATCTTCTTGTGCAACACATACAGTCCAATACGGAAAATCAATTACAGAAGCGGCTACTACCGAAAAAATTCCTGACAGACTCATTCATCAGTTTTTTTTAATTGGTGATGCCGGAAATGCTGACGAACCAAAGTCCGTCGAAACACTTGGTTTATTAAAAACCCGCCTGGAAAAAGCCGACTCCGCTTCTACCCTGCTCTTTTTGGGTGATAATATCTATCCGAACGGAATGCCTGCGGAATTGACATCGGAAGAACGCAAACAGGCAGAATTCAAACTTCAAAATCAAATTGATTTACAACAAAATTTTAAAGGAAATTCGATTTTCATTCCGGGAAACCACGATTGGTATCATGGTTTAGAAGGATTAAAGGAACAGGAAAAATTTGTCCGTGAAAAATTAGGAAAGAAAAAATCGTTTCTTCCCCGCAAAAGCTGTGGTATTGACCATAAGGAAATCAATGACAGCCTGGCTTTGGTTATAATTGACAGCCAGTGGTATCTGGAAAATTGGGACAAATACCAAAACATAAACGAAGAATGCGATATAAAATCCCGGGAAGATTTTTTCGAGGAATTTGAGAATTATTTAAATGATTATCAGAATAAAACAACCATTATAGCTATTCATCATCCTATAGTGAGTAATGGAACACATGGTGGACAGTTTTCATTGAGAAAACAGTTATTTCCGCTAGAAAGCAACATTCCGCTTCCGGTTGCAGGCAGTCTCATTAATTTAATCAGGAAAACATCCGGTGTTAGTCCTCAGGATATCCAGAACCACATTTACAGAACGCTGACCAATCGTATAAAAACATTGATTGAAGACCGTAATAATGTCATTTTCATTTCGGGGCATGAACACAATTTACAATACATCGAAAAAGACAATATAAAGCAACTCATCAGCGGATCGGGTTCTAAAACTGAAGCAGCACGGGCAGTAAATGAAAATGATTTTTCTTATGGTGGAAATGGTTATGCGGTTTTGAATGTTTATTCAAAAGGATATTCAGTGGTAAATTATTATGGAAATGAAAATGGTGAGGAAAAGCTTCTCTTTACGCATCAGGTAACACAACGACAAAAAGAAGCAAAAGATTTCACATTCGAAAAAAAAATTTCCGATAAGACTACCGTACAGGTATATTCAGATGATTTAACTGAAAAAAGCAAGGGGTATCGGTTTTTTCTCGGCGAGCATTACCGTGAATATTATAGCTTGCCGATTGAAGCTCGAACTTTGGATTTGGATAATTATAAAGGTGGATTATCACCTTTAAAAGCAGGAGGCGGACATCAATCTAAATCATTAAGGCTAATCAGTCCCGAAGGAAAAGAATATGTGATGAGGGCCGTGAAGAAAAGCGCAACACGTTTTCTGCAGGCAGTCGCATTCAAAGAACAATATGTGGAGAAAGATTTTGAAAATACTTACACAGAAGAATTCTTACTGGATTTTTATACCACGACACATCCTTATTATCCCTTTACGATTGGGGAATTAGCAGATCCTATAGGTTTATATCATACCAATCCACAGCTTTTCTACATTCCAAAACAAAATTCTTTGAAGGAATACAATGAAAATTTCGGAGATGAGCTTTATATGGTAGAAGAACGTCCTATGAAAAAATTTTCGGATGAAGAAAGTTTCGGAAAACCAAATGACATCATAAGTACCGACAAATTACTTGCAAATCTGAGAAGCGATGAAAAGTACAAAATAGATGAAAAGATGTACATACGAGCGCGTTTGTTTGATATGCTTCTGGGAGATTGGGACAGGCATTCAGATCAATGGCGCTGGGCGGAATTTGAAGAAAATGGCCAAATCGTTTATCGCCCGATTGCAAGGGACAGAGACCAGGTTTTCCCGAAATATGATGGATTTCTGATCAACCTCGTTATGCGGATTCCGGCACTCAAACATATGCAGCCATTCAAAGAAGACATCAGAAATGTTAAATGGTTCAACATGGAACCTTACCCGATGGATCTGGCATTTACAAAAAATTCATCCAAAGAAGACTGGATTGAACAAGCTCGTTACATTTCCAAAAACTTAACGGATGAAATTATCGATAATTCTTTCAGGAATTTACCTTCAGAAGTTAAAGATGAAAATGTCGGATATATCAAAAATTTGCTCAAAATCCGGAAACCGAAATTAGAAAAGTATGCGGAAGAATATTACAAAGTCCTTCATAAAACAGTTGTATTGACCGGAACGGATAAGGATGATAAGTTTCTCATAACCAGGCTGCCGAAAGGTGAAACAAAAATTCAGATTTACCGGTTAAAAAAAGGAGGTGAAGAAGTATTCTTCGAAAAAACGTATCACAAAAAAGAAACAAAAGAAATCTGGATTTATGGGTTGAATGATAAAGATAAATTTGAAGTCGCCGGTAAGCCTCAGAATCCGATCCTGATTCGTTTGATAGGCGGACAAGATGAAGACAATTATTCGGTAGAAAAAGGAAGAAAAATCCGTATTTATGATTTTTACAATAAAAACGATGATTTCAAAGAGGCTGGAAAGGCCAAACGATATCTATCAAATGATTATGAATTAAATAGTTATGATTATAAAAAACCAAAATACAACAAATTCACAGGTTTACCTTCTGGCGGGTATAATCCGGATGACGGTGTAAAGCTGGGAATGAATTTCACCTATACGGTCAACGGTTTTGACCGTGATCCATTTACCCGGAAGCACAATTTATTGGCTAACTATTATTTTGCAACCGGTGGTTATGAATTGACTTACACGGGGACTTTTGCCAAGTTCATCGGGAAATGGAACCTGGAAATGATGGCGGCATTTACGAGTCCTACTTTCAGTACAAATTTTTTCGGTTATGGAAATGAAACCGAAACGTATGAAGATGAATTGGGAATGGATTATAACCGCATAAAAATACAATCACTCAGAGTAAGCCCCTCAATTTATCGGGTTGGCCGAAACAACAGCAAGTTTACCATAAAAACTAACTTCGAAGATATATTGGTTTCAAGAACAAACGGACGCATTACTGAATTTAATTCTGAAATTAACCATGCAGTATTTGACCATCAATATTTTGGAGAAGCCGGAGTGAAATTCACTTACAGAAATTATGACAATCTCTCCATTCCTACCATGGGAATGCTCTTCGATATTGAAGGTTTCTGGAAAACCAATTTGGGCGATACCAAACGAAGCTCTCCATATCTGATCGGTTCGTTAGGATTTACACACAGAATTACCAAGAGTGAGGCGCTTACTTTTGCCACACTTTTCAAAGGAAAAACCATTTTCAACGACAATTACGAATTTCATCAGGCTGCAACCATTGGTGGAGACCAAGATGTAAGGGCCTATCGTTTCGGGCGGTTTACAGGGAAACATTCTTTTTTTCAAAGTACAGATTTGCGTTTGCTGATGGGTAAAACCCGAAATACTTTCATCCCTATGAAATATGGAATTTTATTCGGATATGATTACGGAAGGGTTTGGTTAGATGATGAAAAATCAAATAAATGGCATCAATCCGTTGGGGGTGGTATTTGGCTGAATGGTGTGAATACTATCACAGGAAAGGTAAGCTATTTCTATGGAGAAGACGGTGGCAGAGTTTCCGCCGGGGTGAATTTCGGTTTTTAGAATTTGTGTCAACAGCAATGGAAGATTTACTCAATATTAGTGTCATATTAAAAAAGCAACCATTAAGGCATTAAGAAAATTAAGCCTTAATGTCCCTTCACTTCTTAATGGTTCAAAATTAAAAACAAATACAATAAAATTGCAGATTTAGTAACAGGCACTGCAAGTGTTTTATCGGCAGAAATTTCAGGATAACAAAAAATCAATCGCTAATATGGGGTCTTACGTTATGGGACTGAAGGAAAACTTCAGCTTTTTTTATTAATTTAGCTTAGGTTTAAGAATGAACTTTTATGCTTCTGATTCCTTTATCGCATCAAGCTGTAAAATATTGTTATGCAAACTCATAGCGACAGGATTAACTCGAAAAATATTTAAATATATTATGATAGATGACAAAAATTTATTGTTAAGAAATAAAGCAACTATAGTTTATAGTATCAGTTTGGCTTTTCTGTTATTTCTTCTCAAATGGTTAGAGCTTCGTTTTATCATATTTGACCATTCATATGAAATTTACATAGGGGCTATTGCCATTATTTTCACTACATTAGGTATTTGGCTTGCCTTAAAGCTTTCAAAACCCAAAATAGAAACCATAATAATAGAAAAAGAAGTCTATATTGACAGAAATGAAAATTTTGTTCCCAACACATCGCTTATTTCCGAATTTGAAATCAGCAAACGGGAGTTGGAGGTTTTGAGTTTATTGGCGCATGGGCATAGCAATCAGGAAATCGCGTTACAACTTTTCGTTTCATTAAGCACAGTAAAAGCACACAACCAAAATCTCTTTGAAAAATTAGGTGTAAAAAGGCGGACACAGGCAGTTGAAAAAGCTAAAAGGCTAAATCTCATCCCATGAAGATTCATACTTTAGTATAAAAAGAGCAAAACAACGCAAAAATAGCCGAAAGTATGACCGGAAAAACTTGTGTATTAACCACATTTGTATCAATAAAAATGAAATACATATGAATAAGAACATTCTCATTTACGGACTTATAGCAGGCGTTATCGTTTCTGTTTTAATGCTGTTTTCTGTCAATTACATGAGCCATTGCGAAGGGAGCATCGATTATGGCACAAGTATGCTCATCGGGTATGCTTCGATGCTCATCGCTTTTTCATTGGTTTTTATCGGAATCCGAAATTATCGGGATAAATACAATGAAGGTATTATCAGTTTTGGAAAAGCATTTAAAATTGGTATTCTCATTGTGTTAATTGCTTCTACGATTTATGTTATTTCGTGGTTGATCTGTTACTTTTTCTTCATTCCTGACTTTATGGATAAATATTCTGCACAGGAACTTGAAAATATGAAAATAAGCGGAGCAACTGTAACGGAAATAGAAAGCAAGGCAAAAGAAATGGCAGATTTTGCTAAGATGTATAAAAACCCATTATTTAACGCGATGATGACTTACGCCGAAATCTTACCTGTCGGAATAATTGTAACACTTATCAGTTCATTAATTTTAAAAAGAAAAATAGAAAAAGTTAGATAAAAAAATGAAAGACCAAAAAAATCAAACAGACAACTCAGGTTCACCCGTTGATATAACACCGAAGGTGACAGGGGTTGGCGGCATTTTCTTTTATTCAGACAATCTGGAGGAAACGAAAAAATGGTATATCAAAAATTTAGGAATTGAAATTAATGATTGGGGCTTTTCGAGCTTTGAATCCAGAAATGTTAACAAACCTGACGAAATAAGTTCTCTTCAATGGAAACCTCTCAAAAAAGGAGATAAATATTTTTCTCCATCCAAAAAGGATTTTATGATTAACTACCAGGTTCAGAATATCGAAGGACTGGTAAAGAAGTTTAAAGAAAACGGAGTTACCATACTGGACGACATTACGACTTACGACTTCGGGAAATTTGTACATATTATGGATGCGGAAGGCAATAAGATTGAACTTTGGGAACCTAAAAACTAGCAAATGGATTACCAAACATTTGAACCAGGTGAAAACCTAAACACAATTATAAAATGTTATTGGACATTAGACAGCCCGAAGGAAGAAAATCCTCAAAGACAAACTATTGTTCCTGATGGCTGCATGGAAATGATTTTTCATTACGGTGATTTATACAAACAATATATGGAAAACGGGGAAGGCGTTATCCAGCCGAGAAGTTGTGTTTTTGGACAACTCACCATGCCGCTTGAAATAGAACCTACAGGAGTTACAGGCATTTTTTCGGTCCGCTTTCATCATGAAGGATTCATACCCTTTGCTACTATTCCCATAAAAGAAATGGACGACAAAGCTATCTCGTTGGAAAAGCTTTTTGGAAAAGATGGAATTGAATTGGAAAAAAAAGTTTTAAGTTCGAAAACCGCGGAAGAAAAAATAAATACAGTCGAATCTTTTTTATTAGGCAGACTAAATACTGAAGCTATTGATAGAATTGTACAATCAACGGTTGAGACGATCCTGACTGCTAACGGGAAACTTTCCATCGATGAACTTTCCAAACAAATCAATATCAACCGCAGACAATTGGAACGGAAATTTTCTTCCACTATTGGCTTAAGCCCCAAACAGCTTTCCAAAACCATAAGACTCCAGGTTACACTCAAACTGTTGCTAAATAAACAATTTACAAGCCTTACCTCTTTGGCTTATGAGGGCGAATATTATGACCAAGCCCATTTCATTAAGGATTTCAAGGAATTTACAGGGCTTACGCCAAAAGAGTTTTATGGTGAAAACCTGAAGATGTCTTCCCTGTTTTACGGGACAGATTAAAGCTTGTCGCATTTTTACAATTTTGAACTTAGTACAGTTTTCAACTTTGCCAGCATAACAAAAAATATTTTGACAATGGAAAATTTAATCAATTGGTTTGAAATCCCTGCATCAGATTTCAATAGAGCTGTATCCTTTTACAAAGCTATTCTTGACATTGAAATTCAGGAAACCGAAATGTTCGGTACAAAAATGGGGTTCTTTCCTACTGACGGAAATAATGTATCGGGAGCTGTCGTGCAAGGCGAAGACTATAAGCCTTCAACAGATGGGGTACTTGCATATCTGAATGGTGGCAATGATTTGCAAAACATCTTGGATAAGGTTGAAAGAAATAATGGAAAGACGATTGTACCTAAAACCCAGGTAAGTCCTGAAATGGGATATTTCGGAATATTTATCGATACTGAAGGAAATAAAATGGCCGTACATTCTACAAATTAAATTTTGAAAAATGAAAACAAGATTATTTTTTACAATCGTAAGTTTGATTGTTTTGTGCAGTTGGGCAGAACAACAAAACGGTGAAATAAAAAAGACGGAATGGCTTATTGGCACTTGGGAAAACAAAACACCTCAAGGAAGTCTTTATGAAGCCTGGAGCAGGAAAAACGATGCTGAACTTTACGGAAAGAGTTATTTTCTTAATGACAAAGACACAATCTTATTTGAAACTATACAATTACTGGAAAAAGAACAAAAGCTGTATTATATTGTAACGGTGGCTAATCAAAATGATGAACTGCCGGTTAGTTTTGAATCTACGATCATTACGGATAATCAATTAGTATTTGAAAATCCACAACATGATTTCCCGCAAATTATTTCCTATACTAAAATCAGTACAGATTCATTGATTGCTGAAATTTCAGGAACGAAAAACGGACAGGAGCGTCAACAGTTATTTCCGATGAAACGAGTGAAATAAATACTGTATAATCTTCTCATTTTAATGTTCCATACAGCAAAACCCACTGAAATCAATGGGTTTGGTTATTATTTAATTTTATAATTAGGCTAAACTTTAGCATCACTTACTTTAATAGAATGACTCATAATTGAATTTAATTTTAGAAAGGATATCCGATCGCGATGTTTAAAATAAGATTATCTTTTCTCCAGTCACTGTCGCCGAAATCGATTTTATCAAATGT
Source organism: uncultured Weeksellaceae bacterium (assembly GCA_964554275.1). Classification (GTDB taxonomy): domain Bacteria; phylum Bacteroidota; class Bacteroidia; order Flavobacteriales; family Weeksellaceae; genus Moheibacter. The sequence goes on along the minus strand of CAZKOC010000001.1, from coordinate 34,444 downwards.
CCATCTTTCGCTTTTTTCATAATACGGAATTCGTAAAGGCATTGCCAGATCAAGACGTAAGATCAATATCGAAAAATCAAGCCTTAAACCTATTCCTGCTCCGACCGCAATTTCACTTATCCATTCTTTTGAAAATTTACCGCCCGGTCGCTCTGCGTCTTCATTGATTAACCAGATATTTCCTGCGTCGGCAAACAGGGCAAGATTCAGAAAATTATAAACATTTAACCGGTATTCCGCATTGATTTCCAGTTTGACATCTCCGGACTGATCAAAAAAGAAAGCTTCATCCTGTGTTCTCGGGTCATAGCTTCCCGGCCCCAAAGTCCTTGCACGGAATGCCCTGATGCTGTTGCTCCCTCCCACAAAGAATTGTCGGGAAAAAGGAATGTGCTCCGAGTTTCCATAAGGATAGGCAATTCCCGCAATTATCCTGGAAGCAAATGAATTCTTCTCACTGAATTTATGATAAAACCTGAAATCGTTTTCCATTTTCGCATACTGACTGAACGGAACATCAAAGATTGTTTTTTGATTTCGTTCTTTTGCGTTCGCTCCCGTCAATAAACCTGTTATATTTCCTGCCAGATCAAGCATACCCCGATAATAAATGGTATTTTTCCTGGGCAGCATTGTTGTTGTATAAGTGTAAGCGTAAGTAGGGCCAAAAATAAGCTGTCTTTCCACTACTCTTTTCAGGAAAATATTATTTTGAGCCAGGGAATCAAATTTGGGTGTTACATTGGCCGGAGAAACATATGTTATGTCAATTATTTTTAAATCATGTTCCTTTCTTGCATTTTCTTTCCATACGTATCCGAACGAAGCGTTGAAATTATTTAGCGTATATAATTGTGTCCGGTTCTGGAATTCATAACCTAAAGTTATATTGGTTCGGGGAACAAAGGCACTTGAAGAAGGAAATCTGAAAGGCGCCACAATCCTTGGGATAGAAAGCTGTGCATTGGCTCCTGCCCTGAAAATATTCTGGGCATCTTTCGGACCGCCGATCTGCACATCAAATGCGCCATATACTGAAGCTTTCAATTGTTCTGCGCCACGAAATATGTTTCTGTTTGTCCAGTTTAAATTGAGTTCGCTTCCGGCATAGTTTGCAGAATTCGTCCGACCCAGAACTTCCAAACGTAAAGACTGAATTTCTCTGGGTGTCAATAAATAATATACATCAAATTTATGATTGACAGAATCTGAAACCACAAATTCATTTTTCACAAATTTGAAAACTCCCAGATTGATCAAACGGCTTAAGGAAAGATTATGATCAGCACGGTTGTATAAATCCCCTGTTTTGAAATATAAAACACGGTCGAAAATTTTAGGTTTAAATTTTTTATCCGGATCAATTACATATATATCCTCGTAGGCGTAACCAGAAAGAGAATCGTTGTTGACAGGAACGCTGTATTTCCCATCCTTCACGTCCTGAATGTTGTAATTTGGAAAAACGATGACCTTGTCAATACTGAATTGTTCAGTCGCTAATTGAGGTGTATTATCTTTCAATTTTACATTGAGGTCAACTTTATGGTCTTTACTGATTGTACTGTCTGCCTGAACGATGATATTATCAGGACTGAAATAATAGAATCCGTTTTCTTTCAGATTTCTGTCAATTCTTTCCCGCTCGGCTTTAATCACCTCCAGGTCAAATGGATTCCCGACTTTGAGTAATGATTTATTGGATAATTTCTGAATTTCCTGATTGATCAGTGTTGAATCCTTTTGGAAATCCACGCTGCTTATTGTATATCTCGCGCCGGGATGTACGGTATAAATAACATCCGCCTTTTTATTTTTAGAAACGGTATCATACGAGGCATTTGCATTAAAATATCCTTTATTTTCGGAGTAATTTTCAATGATATCTTTATTAAATTCCCTGTCTACATCTCCCAATAAAACAGGTTCTTCCCCTACTTTATATTTCAACCAATACCGAAATCCTTTCTCCTTTTCAGGTTCTTTGGTGATGTTGTAAAAATATAATTTCGGGCGAAGCCCTAAAAATGTAGAGTTTGGTTTTGGTGTCAGATTTTCTTCCAGTTGAGATTTCAATGCTTTTTTCTCTTTTCTCGTAAGTGTGTCATTTTCTATTTTGATCTTCGCTCCGGTGTAAAGCATTTGACCCTCCTGCAAGAATTTAGTATTGCTGCATGAACATATAATCATCGCAAACCCTAAAGCAATAAAATATGGAACGTATTTATGAATTTTTCTCATCATTATTTAAATTCTATCACTTCTTTATTCTTGCCTTTATTTTTTTCTTTTTTTGATTTCTGGAAAATCTCCCGGAATTTATCATAATCCAGAGTGATGATAAATCCGACTCCGGTTTCTACAATCTGTCCCTGCAATGCAACCTGATATTCATTTTTACGATAAGCGCGCAGCATATATCTTCCGTCTTTGGAAAGGCTGTAATCGATGGTGACATCACCTGCAATGTTTGTTGTGTTTTCATTTTGTCTTGCATCTCCTTCTACTCCAAAATTACTTCCAACCGAAACTTTCAGTCGGTCATTGAGCAATCGTTTACTGATGTCTACGTTCAGATCAGTTCTCGTATTTTTTTGTCCGGAGGAATAATCCTCGGAAGATTCAAGGTCAAAATTCAGATCTACTCCTTTAATTAAATCTGAAGTTAAATTATTCAATTGTTGAGAAAGGATTTTACTTACACTTTGTCTTGCAATTGCTTCGGCTGAAAGGCCTGAATTGCTTTCAAACGGATTTTCTCCTATGAAACGGTTTAGCAATAACAAAGCAAAAACCTGTTTGTTCATTTCAGATTCTTCTGTCCTTAGCTGCTCAAGCTTCGCTTTGGTATTGTCTAAAACCGAAACAGAAACCGAAGCATTGTCATCATCAGTTGTAATGTCGAAAGTGATTTCAGGTTTCATGAGTTCGCCCTGAAGTTTCAGTAAAGTATTGAACGGAATTCTCTGTTTGTACTGATTCATTTCCGAAGAAGAAAGTCCGCTCAACTGCTGCTCCAATAAATCAATCGGTGCAGTTTCGGTTTTATAGACGGCTGTCATGTCCAAAGTCGCAGCGGTTGGCTCACCCGTCCAGGTAATAGTGCTCCCTTTCTGGATGTCAAATCTCCTTTTCAACATACTTACAGATAATTCATATCCGCCTTCTTCAACCTGATAAATACCTACCAGCGTTGTTTTCCCCGATGGGTCAATTCCTCCGGTTAACTCTGCTTCTCCCTGCAGTTCTATGAAATCACCATTGGCTTTATCAATAATTATAGACATTTTAGCCTCTTTGCTTATTTCAATATTTACACTTACATCCATTCCTTTGAAATTGGTTTGTGAATTCAGAGAATTTTCAACCAGCGTCTCATTCAATACCGTCTGGTCTTTGTCTATGAATTCCACAATTCCGTCTCTTTCCTGAAGTGAAGGTGAGGATTGCGGAAGCACAAAGGTAAAATCAGTATCATCTGAAACCGCCAGAGTTCCATCCACTTCCGGCAAATCAAGATTTCCACGAATACGTAAATCCGCATCGATGGAAAGAATTCCGTACATGATGGCTTCATTGTTTTTTTCAGAATTTACTACTTTGAAATCTTTTGCATTTAAGTCTAAATTAAATGCAAAATCCCTGTATGTTTTCGTAAGGATCTGACCGTCTATATTTAAAGAATTCCCATCTTTGTCATTGATTTTGAAGTTGTCAAATTCAATTCCTCTCCGGGTAAAATCAATTTCGTCGTTAATATTTC
>CAZKOC010000001.1:0-30581 GCA_964554275.1 uncultured Weeksellaceae bacterium | reverse complement strand
AAGTTGTCAAATTCAATTCCTCTCCGGGTAAAATCAATTTCGTCGTTAATATTTCTGAAGTCACTTCCGGTCTGCACAATTTGTAATCCGACATTGTTGAACTTTACATCCCCCAAAATACTTGGCGCTTCAGTGCTTCCCGTGATCTTTAAATTCCCGGAAAGATAACCTTCGGTATTGGTAATTGCATTCATAGAAAATCCCTGAACACTTTTCATCTGAATCTGGTTGATGTCCATGTCCAAGTCAAAAGTACTTGACGCTATATTGTAATTTCCCAGGATTCTGACATCATTGTCATTGCCCGAAAGCACAACATCTGCATTCAATAAATTTTCAGAAACATTATCAACTTTTATAGCGAGATTTCCAATCGGGCTTCCGTAAACAATTAAATCAGAAATATTCAAATCAGATACAAAAATCAGATTTTCAGTTAAATTCCTCAACTGTACAGATCCGTTGATTGTTCCCTGTGCCAAAAGCGAATCCTTTTTGATGATTTCGGTAATGGTTTCAATTTCAAAATCCTTAAACCCTATATTTAAAGGGCTGTTTGGCTCATTGCTTTCGGACTGAACTGAAATTTCACTTCCGTTGTTTGAAATCCGGAAATTATCAGCAAAAATTCCATTAGCTCCAAATTGGATTTTGTTATTTTCGGCAACTGCCCAATCCATATAATTCAATTTCAGACCATCAGGATTGAGTGAGATTTCGGTAATGTCATCCAGTGATTTGGCATTCCCTGCAATCAGGAACTGGTCTTCGTCTTTTTCATCTTTTTTGGTGATGCTGTAATTTATGGTGTTGTCTGAAATATGTCCGCTGACACTGATTTTATTCAAAGCGAAACTCTCGCTGCTTAAACCTGCGACATTTACACTGTATTGCAATGCCTGGTTTTCGTTGGTGATTTGTATCGCTGCGTTTTCAATTAGATATTCTCCGTACAGCACTTGCGGGATTTGCCCGTCCAATTCTATTTTCTGGGAATCTGCGTCGTAATTTCCGGTGAAAGTAATGGTTTCAAAGCTTTTTAGATCCGGAACAAATTTTCTGATCAAATCATCATTTTTAATGGTAGCATTGAAAGCAAAATATTGATTGGAATCTATTTTGGCTAAGCTATCACCAGGCTGAAACTGATAATATTGATTGATGGTTTGTTGCAAAGCACCAAAAATCTGCGTGAGTTTATATTTTCCTTTCAACTCTAAATCGGCAACTTGTGAATTAAAAGTAATTTGAGTCGAATCTCTTGTTGAAATTGCTTTCAAACTCATCTCCTGAACCGGAAAAACTTCTTGCGTATTGGACAAGGCAAAGTTTTGCAGATTCAGATAACCATTTAATTGATCCGGATTCAAATTCGTGAAATCCGCATCGATTTCTCCGGCGATAATCATCGGTTCTGCATAAAAACCTAATTTATTCAAATCAAGTTTGGTGATTTTCCCACTGGCTTTTACCGTAGGATTATTTTCGACATAAACACCTGATGCAATTAGTTGCAAATCAGCATTTGGATCTTTTGAATTCAATTCGATGTTGTAATTTCCTTTATTGATTGTTCCTGTCAAATTCATATTCCGGTATCGGTAACCGTTGTAATCGACATAATCCACATTTCCTTTCAAATCAGCATTCGCATTTGCAAAATCAAAGCTTTTCCCTTTGGCCAAAATTTGTGCAGAAATAGCTCCCAAATCTTTATTTTGGATGATTTTTCCTATTTGTAAATTCTGAAGATCAGCTTTTACATCGTATAGCTCATAATTTTTTCGCCGCATATCTACATTTGCAATAATTCCTGCACTCCCCAAGGTGGAAGTCAATTTCAGATCGGCATCTATTATTTCTGTCGTTCCTTTTGCAGTTCCCCGGATTGTAAAAAAAGAAGGCAGGGAGATGTTAGACGGGATGGTGTTTTTCGGGACTAAATTGAAAATCGTTTTGGCAGATGAGGAAGCTTCTTTGATATTTAAATCATAATAAAGATGATCAGGATCCATTGCATTTTTGATGCTTCCGCTTACATCAACTTTCAATTTATCCAAACCTGAAATTTCCAGATTCTGGATCAATAAATCATTTATGCTTCCGCTTAACTTAGCATCTAACTTAATCGTGCTATTTGGGTATTTATTGAACGGTGCAGTATTTCGAAGAGACGGAACCAATATCAATATATCGGAAAAACCAATTTTGGAATCCCGAATGTCGGTTGAAATCTGTACGTTTCCTAAATCTTCGCTGAGCTGGTCAATGGAATTATAATTCAATATAATTTCATCTCGCAGAACCGTTTCGGGAGTCTGTAAATACAAATCTTTCAGATAAGCCTGTTGTGCTTCGTAAACAAATTGCGTTTCAAATTTCTCAATATTAAGCCCACTCTTTTCCTGAATTTCCGCAGATTTTACACTTCCTTTGAACTCATTGTTTTCCATTCTAAAATCTCTTACCTCGAGATTTAATTTGGAGAAATTCAGATAGTTGAAATCCATTCCCTGTTTTGCGGGAGCGACTGCCGTATTGTTATAGGCAACTTTTACTTCATTCAGCATGAGTTTCCCCAACAATAATTTCATGGTTGTTTCCGGGCTTGTCGAAATTTCAGTTTCTTCTCCTACATCTTCAGGATTTGTATTTTCCGAGGGCAGAGAGAGATTCGCATCAATATCAGCTCCTGAAAGAAGTACCTCTTCTATATCATAAGAATTGTTTTCCAAGTCAAGTTTATTGATTTTAGTACTTAATTCTTTGAACACAACTTTGGCGAAAGTTTGTGTATTTTCATCTCCGTAGTCTATATCGAAATTCGTCAGTTTAATCCTGTTCAAATCAATTTTCAGTGGATTTTTCCGGCTGAGTGAATCTACAGTTTCTTCTACATTTTCCGCAACTTCCTCTACAAGATCCTGTTTCAGTTTTAATTTTAAACCATCAATATTGATGTCATTAAGGGCATAGGAATTCTCTTCTAAGTCAAAAGTCTTTACTCTTGTATCAAAAGAATTGAAAAAAAGGTTGATGTCATTACGCGATTGTTCATCTCTGAAAGTAATACCAATGTCTTTTAACTTTATTTTATCAAGTGAAATGATAAAAGGTTTGGACTCTTCCTCTTCTTCTTTGGTAGCAAATGCGTTAATTATATAATCAAAATTAAACGTTCCATCAGGCTTTCGCACTACGTTTGCCCTTACACCTTCTAAATCAATGGAAGTAAAATCTGCTTTGGAATCTAACAGTTTCCACATATTTAAACCGACATCAAAATTTCGTACGGCTAAGAGTGTATCTACGTCCTGTCCTTGCAGGTAAAGATTTTGCAGGATCACTCTGTTGGGAAAAGCAATGTAAACTTTCTCGAGGCTGACTTTGGTCTGGATTTTATCTTCGAGATAAACAACCAGTCTGTCTTTCACAAAATTCTGGACTGCGGGAATTCTTAAACTCAAAATAAGTACAATGAGCAAAACCAAAATTGAACCTAGGGTTATGGCAAAGCGCTTAAGTACTTTTCTTTTATTTATTTTGAATTTCAAGTGTAATCAGTTTAGCAAAAGTAACAATGTAATATAAGCTTTATTTTCTATAAATGATCAAACAAATTCCCAAACCTATATTAACCAACACGGCAAACGAATTAGAAAGAATTATCGGCCACTCTTCTTTCAATATTCCATACCAAACCCACAATAGCAAACCCGAAATCAATACTCCCAGCATTCCACCCGAAATATCACCTACGTTCTTTTCTTTCAGTATTTTTATTAATTGAGGAATCATTGCCGTAGATGTTAATATGCCTGCTGCAATACCTATTACATTTTCCATTGAAAAGCGTTAAATCTTTTCTTTAACTAATTTTACGACTTTTCGTGCTAAAATCGGAGCAGCTATGGCCAGGGTAACGGATAAGACTAATTTTGCAATTTCCCCGATTCCTGTTTTATTTTTTGTCTGGTCAGCAAGAAATCTGATCGCGTTTGTCGTACTCAAATCCAGCACCGGAGAGACTGAATTTTGTTTTTTCTTTTTTCCTGGAAACAGGTTATTGAGCGCGGAGTATATAAAACTGTCTTTTGCTTCTTCATCTGCCAGCTTCATTTTGAGTTTAAGTTCATTTTTGACTTGTCTTAACTGAGCCAACGTATTTATATCTTTAGTTCTCATAAGCTTCAATTTCAGAATTATCAATAGCTTCCATTGCCGCTTCTACGACATTGTTAGTAAAAAGAAGAATTATTTTCCTTCTGAACAGAATAAACAGAATAAACAATAAAATGTAAAAGCCCATTACAATTAAGAATCCGGTTCCCATGTCTTCCAGCCAATTGCTCAGCAAAAAACCGGCAGCCATGCTCCCAATAAACAAAATCATCAAACTACAAACACCCGCCAAAATACCAAATATGCCCGCCCCAATCATATTGCTCACTGAGTCAACAATCTCTAATTTAGCATAGGCAATACGGTTGTTTATATATTTTTTTATGTAATCAATCATATCAAGATATTTTAAATTAAAAAGGGGCAACCTAAGCCCCTGTATTTTTCTTCAATTCATCCTTAACTTTTGATGCACCTGTCTTAACTTCTTCGACATTACTCTGCAGTTTAGCCTTGATTTCATCAAGCTTGCTTTCTATATCATTTTTAACTTTAGAAGCTTTTTCACTGAAATCATTTGAGTGCTTTTTCAATTCATCTCTTAATTTTTCGGCTTCATCCTTTAGTTTCTTCCGGGTATCTTTACCAGACTGCGGAGCAAGTAGAATTCCTGTAACTGCACCGGCAGCAGCACCGATTAATAATCCGGTCAATAATTTAAATGATCCATCTTTACATACCATAACTTTGATTTTTAAGATTACTAATTTTCTAAATTCCAATTACTTTTAAAACAAAAACGATACCAAAAATTTTAACGTTTTATTAATGGATTGTTTTTTGATTTCAAAAGGAAGGGTATTATCAGCTGCATTTTCATAAATTCATTAACTACACCCTGTTCTATATAATATTGTAATTGTTACTTTTCCGGAAATAATATTTTCAATTGTTTTCATAGTAAATTATGTTTTCAAATACAAGAGTAATTCCAAAAAATGATTTATAACTAAACTGAATGTCCACAGATGTAGATAAATTTAAAAGATATGGACTTTATCCTGTGTATTCCTGAGAAGTTGGCCATCTAATTTCTGTCATCAGAGACTTCACCGGGTGCTAACGAATTTAGCTTTACCATAATTTTCCTTTATTTTTCTAAGTTATTTTTACAGCTTCATCCTTCTATTTTTATATCACAATAAAGGTAGTAAGATCAAAAAAAGCCGCCCCATTTTTTAATGAGACGGCTAAAATTCTAAATTAAATGAGATCTCTACTTAAAAATTAATTTTTTAGAAACAGTTCCTTTTTCTGTTTGAACTTGAATGATGTAAGTTCCGGCAGAGAAATTATGTTCCACCATAGATGTCCCGGCTTCTTTTGTGCCCGAATACAACATTCTGCCATTTAAATCAAAAATCTTGACAGTAGCTTTTTTATCAACTTTCAGCCAGAATTTACCTGAAGATGGATTTGGATAAACCGCAAATTCTGTCAAATCAGGATCTTCCGTATTCAGCCTGGAAATGATGATTTCTGTTTTCTCTGAAGCTCCTGTTTCATAAACAGCTTCTACCTCTGCAATATGCGTTGGCTGTGTGATGAGATTTTCAAGCATATATGTCATTTCTGTCAGATCGTCCACAACCAATTCACCATCCAGATAAACCCTGTAATAAAGTGCATGGTTATACTCTTTTTCGTAAGTTAAATCATCTATTTTCAATATATAACTGTCGTTACTCACGAAATTTATAGCCACATATTTAGTTCCCTCCGGTGCATCAAAAGAGTATTCCGTCCAACTTGCAGGCACAGTTATTTGATTTCCGAAAGCTGTGAAATCTGAGACTTCAGTTCCTGTTGTAGAATAAAGAACCCGCATCCTTTCTAGCATTTCATTCGTTAATGAGGCTGCGTTGAAAGAGAACTCACCGCTTCCGGCCGGAATGATCAACCAGTCATTGTTAGCACCATCCGGTCCGGCAAAAGCACTCAAGAATCTTCTTCCAGAGAGAGCAGGGATGTTAATTGGCGGTGTTGTCGAATGAGGGTTGAAGACCATAAACGCCATTGGAACTCCCGCATTTGGCCAGCTGAAATTGTTATAGGTATATGTTTGAAGTCCGTCCAAATCTTTCATGATATAGTTTCCTATATTTTGACGTTCAAAATCTTGATACTTCTCAATTTTATCAGTGAAAGTGTCATGAAGCGTCCAATCAAGCCTCGCCGAAGTTCCTTCTACAGCAGCTGTCAGATTTGAAGGCTGAACTTTAAGAAGATTTAATGGAATTGTGATATTACTATTCTCTTCCACGGTAATGCCCGAAAGTTCCACAATTTCATAGTTGTCCAATTCTACTCTTACATTATAATTTCCGTACATTAAATGAGTAAGCGTAACAGAATTTCCGGCAGGCATGAAAGCTTCAGCAAAATTATTTTCATTCCAAACGGAAACATAAGCACCTGCCGCGCTTCCAATATCAGGATTAAGCGTCAAAGTGAAATCAAAGAACATATTATGTTCAATCTCATTTGAAATTCCCTTTTCAGAAATTAAATTATCGCCATAAATCGCTTCTACTCCGTATTTGTACATATTCGGTTCCGCATCATTTAGAGATGGGTCACTGAAAGTAGTGGTAATGATAGGCGAAGAAGTAAGTTCTGTCCAGTTGTTTTCTGATGCAGGACTTCTATACACTTTATAACCGGATGGATCGGCGTCCATTGTATTGTTGGCAATACCATAAATGTTCCAGTTTTTATTGGTAAGGCTCATTCCCACCCATACGCCATCTTCGTATTTCATGCTTCCTTTTCTGCCAGGAGCATTTGGACCATCATCCAGCCCTATCGGGTAGGCTCCATATTGCCCTGCAAGAAATTCAACACCTATCCATAATTCTTTGTTCAAATCAATAGGTAAGGACTGAGTCAGCTCAATCACATACCAGTCTTCACTTGAAATAGAAACCGGCTGTGAATGGATAAGTTGTTCAGCGTTTGGACCTTCGAATATCTTGATCACAGCTTGAGCGTGATTGGCAAAATAAACTTTTACGTGTGTAAGCTCAGCACCTTCCGTTAATTTTGCCTGCAAATCAGAAGTTTCAAATCTGATTCCGGCAATAAAAGGATCACCTCCATTGCCCCAAGCATCTCCTGCGGTTATAAAACTACCCCAACCTAACATGGTTTCATTGTAGTGGCCCACCGGCACTCTCCATTCTACCTCACCAACACCATTGTTATTTACCGCTACAACATTTCCAGGTTTGTTTAACGCAAGTTCTAAAGTGATCGGATCTATACTGTGATCATTTTCCTCACTTGTAAATGATACCGTTTCGCTGATAAATAACGGATGTGCAGCTTCCAATTCATATTGTTTATCTGCAAATGCTTCTAATGTAAAGTTTCCTGTAGCATCACTGACAGTAGTAAACTCGGAGAATCCGGTCAAATTGAGATTAATTCCTTCAAGTCCGGTTCCATTTACATCAACTACGGTTCCTGAAATAAGAATAGGAAGAGAATTATCAAGTTCAGCATCTAGCACAAACTGCTCATTTGGAGCCACACTAAAATTAATTTCAACTGTATTAAATGTATTTTTACTAAATGTTGCTACATAGTTTCCGGGAATAAGCGCAGGAATTTGATAACCACCTGTTGTATTGGTTGTAGCCGTTTCGATTTGATATGCATCTGAATCATCTGGAGTGATCATTACCGTTACACCTTCTAATGGAGAGCCATCTGATAACAATGTAACTGTTCCCGAGACGCTGCTAAAGTCTGTAGTTTTTTCAACAACGATACTTGGAATAGTAATAATTTCTTCTGTGGACCATGCAGCCGGCTGTGTCGAAACTACACTTAAATCAACAGTATATCCATTGGCATAATAGGTGCGCATACCATCAACAGGAGTATTGTAAAACTCGCGAGGATTTACCGAAGGTATATTACTCAATAATGGTTTTACGATGGTAATGATTACGTTTTGATTATTGCTGGCGTCATAGTAAAATGGCTGATCAAGCTCAATGGTTATAGCATTACGTCCGGCAGGAAATTCAATTTCCCCGTCAAATAAAAGCTTTTGATTGCCAAAATATTCCCAAACTGCATTGTCGAGAGTTGTTCCGAATGTATTGCGGTTCGTCACGCTCATGTAAATTTTGTAGCGGGCAGTACTGGTCGTTCCAAGATTTCCAAAATATGAAAGGGAAGTAATTAAACCGCTGCCTCCAATTTCTTCAGGTTTATAAATACTCTGTGATATGATAGAACCACGACTAAGTTCAAATGGCTGATCAGACGGACTGTTTCCGCTTGTAACCGAAACCTGATTTGCATTCATGCCTGAATAGGCTGAAATAACTGCAGGCACTCCCGGGTTCGTTGGGCTCGTTTGTGCAATTATAGTGTAAGTATATAAATTAAATGCAGGAATGGTCGTTTCCGTGTAAATTGTACCTGCGTGCATTTCTGCCAAAGTTTCGGTAGTGCTTCCTAGGGTTCGAGTTATTTTATAACCCACAACCGGATTTTGCAGAACACCGCCGTTTGCACCATAATTTACTTCATCCCATGAAATAACAGTCTGTAAACTTCCGTTTTGGGTAAAAGTTATATTAGCCGGAGCTCCGGGTATGGTTTCATATCCGAAAAATGTAACAGGTGTATTATATACTTTGCCGTTTCCGGAATTATTATAAGGAACAAATCTATGTGTATAAGAACCCTCTCCGGGCAGCGTATCGGTATAAGTCATGCTTTGTCCCACTCCCGAAGGAAGATCGGCAATTTCAGTAAGGTTCATAGGATGTGTTCCCCTGTACACTTTCACGCCAGTCATATTGCTCAGCGTATTACCTGCATTGTCAATAGTTGGATTTACCCAATTGAAAACAGCTTGAAAACCAGAGCTCATTTGAGTTTCTACAGAAAAGTTGGTAATAGTATTGGGTGACAAAGGATCTGTGTTTGGAGTAAATTCTATATCATCTACCAGCATCATAAAAGCTTGGGAAACACAATTTATCGCTAAATACTTTGCACCTGTAGGGATTGTGAATTCATATTTAGCCCAGTTAGCCGTAGTATTTGTAGGCGTACCACCATTGAAAAATATGAAATCTTCAGTATTTGAACCGGTAGTTGAATAAGCAACCTTAAACCTGTCCATACCTGCAAAGGTTGCAGCACTTCTAGCATAAAATGAGAAAGTTCCTCCCGGATGAGCAGCCAGTTCCTTTGAAATCAGCCAGTCATTACTCGGGCCAGAATAGGAAGAAATGCTCGCAAAATATTTTTCACCGGATCGAGGATCATAACCATCAAGTGTATTAACGGGATCGGTTTGTGAAGGATTATAAACGATAAATCCTAAAGGACCACCCTTACCGGGAAAGCTTTGAAATGGACCTGCGGTATTCAATCCATCTAAATCAAGTGAGGTCCATCCTACAAGATTATTTTGCTGAAAATCAGCATGTGACTCGACGTCATCTTTAAAAGGTTGTAATTGTCCATGCAGCCAGCCTGAAAGAGCAAATAGCATGGTTAGTAAAAAAAGTCTCTGTGTTTTTTTCATTCCGCGTGTTTTTAAAGTTTTTTCATGTTTTAAATTAAATCTGTTAAAATAATTAACTCGAAAACTACTCAGATACTTTCTCTTGGGCAAATTATATAACTCCTTCTCGTCCCAAACGGAGACGACATTGCGTGACAGTACTAGATATGAGTCTGTTATGAATTGAGAAAGTTTTTACGATAAACAGCAGGAGTTACCTTTTCAATGTCTTTAAAGAACCTGTAAAACACTGACATAGTTTTAAAACCGGATTGCGCAGCGATTCCTTCAATGGAAAAATACTGCAGACTTTGGTCTGAAAGCATGGTTTTGCTTTCTTCTATCCGCAATTCATTTACATAATTATAAAAAGTTTTATTTAAACTATTATTGAGCGCAGAAGAAATGGCGTTTCGGCTTTCTGATATGGCATCTGCAAGATCGTTTAAATTAAAATTTGGGTTTTTATATAACTTTTGTTCTTTCATTACCTTTTCAATCTTAGCGATTATCATTACTTCTTTATCATCTGGATTTTCATCTGAAAAATAATTTTCGCTCTGCGCGGGTATTTCTTGAAAATCCAAAAGCAAAGGTTCAGTTCGGGTATGGATTTCCGGCATATTTTCATTTTGCGTAAAGAGTAAAGGGTATTTATATATTATCACTGTAATATAGAATAAACTTATCGCAATTACAGCATGGTATCCCATATATAGAAAATAAGGATTTATAAGGTTGCTCCTTAAAATAGTGGATATGCCACCGATAATAAATACCAGTGCAAAACTATAATTAATGTTTCGAAACCATTCCAGTTTACGGCTTTCTATTTCCGAATAATCTTTTTTAAGCTTCTGTTGCCGTAACTTTAATATATGATTCGTTTTAATAAAATAAAATGGTCCTTGAACAGTAGCAAAATAACCGCATACTACCTTACGTAACTTATACCATTCGTGCTCTCGCATATTTACTATTGAAAAATCACTGTCATAATAAAGATAGATGGTAAAAATTATATAAATGTATATGGGCAAAAAATGCAAGTGATCTTCCTTTTGAAGCCCTTCGTATTCGTAAAACAGGTATTTGACATAGAGAAATATCGGAGGAAACAATGTCAGGGCGAGCATTGGTCCGATAAATGTTGTAACAGCGACACTGAACAAAGGTCCTTTTGCGATAAAGGCAAAAAACCAATAACATGAAAAGCCCCATGCAAACACAAGTAATGCTAACATATTGTTTGAAAAAGGTCTCCGTTTGTCTTTGGTTAAAAGATAAATGCTTAATACTGCCTGTGAAGCACCGAAAAGCATTAAAACAGAAAAGTAAGATTCAATTACAGATAACATGTAGTACGCCTTTGAACTAAAATTGGATTTTATTTAAAAGGTGTTTGGCTGATTAGTCCAAAGATAATTGTTTTTTTCAACCCACACAGCTTGTGCTGTAAGCATTTTAGAATTAAAATTATTAATCTCATACCCTTTTAACTATTTTAAATCTATTATGAAATATTTCAACAAGGATTTAGTAGCTGAGAGGTAGTTTATAAGGAAATCGAAACAATGACCAAAGCCGGGTATTAAGAATATTGAAAATAACCTAAACTTATTGACGGGTATGAGGTATGTGAACTTAAATGGTGGGAAAAGAAAATACCTCAAACAAAAAACCCACTGAAAATCAGTGGGCTCCTATAACATTCAGCGGAGAAAGAGGTATTTGAACCATATATAGCTTGTTACTTCTTATTTGATTTAAACATCTATATGTTAATAACTTATTATAATTTGTATATCTGATTTATATTCACAAATACTAATAAATCATAACTTTACTGTCAACGATTCTGTCAACTGATACAAAAGTTATGCGAAGTACATTCAATCTCAAAGAACCCAATAAAAATGGGGAAACTCTAATTTTATTTTCAGCTTATTTTAAGAATGAAGGGAGAAAATTTGTTTATTCTACTGGTGAAACTGTCAACCCTGATGAATGGGATTTTGATAATAAACAACCAAATGACCTCAACGGTAGAAGTGAAAAAGCCAATAAACACAGGGCAATCAAAAGACAATTAGACCGCTATTCCAATTTTTTTTCTGATACTATTCAAAACTACAAGCTTGCAAATAGAGAAATTATTATTTCTGATATAAAAGATGATTTTGATGTTGAGTTTAAGCGCACCAAATCTATTTCAAGTAATTTTTTTGAGGTTTACAACATATTTATTACTGAAAAAAAGAATGATTATACTGAGGATGCAAACTCACAAACTACCATCAAACGATATGAATATAACAGTAAGCTATTAAATGACTTTCAAAAACATCGAAATAAGAGAATACACTTTAATGAGATTAACAAAGCTTTCTACAACTCTTTTGTTGATTTCTGCATTAATCAAAAAAAGCATTCTGCTAATACCTTAAGAAGAAACGTAGGTTTATTAAAAACGTTTCTTTATTGGGCATTAGAAAGCAATCACACTTATAAAACCGATTTTCAAAAATTCAAAGCTCCAAAAGCACAGCAAACTGATGAGGTTGCATTGACATTAGACCAAGTTAATGACATTTTTGAATTTGATTTATCTAAAGATGAACGATTAGAGAAAGTGAGGGATTTATTTGTTTTTGGTTGCGCTACTGGAATGCGATATAGTAATTATTCTAAAGTTTCAAAGAAAGATGTACAAAGTAATTTTATCAAAGTAAGGGATGAAAAGAATAATGATAAAGTTTTAGAAATACCATTAAATGATTACTCAACTTATATACTTAAAAAGTATGATTATGATTTGCCTAACATATCAAACCAAAAGTTCAATGATTATATAAAAGAGGTTTTTAAGCTCATAGGATATGATGAGAGCGTTAAAAAAACGATTAAAATAGGAAAAGATATAATTGAACAAATAAACCCTCTATATGAGCGTATATCTTCGCATACTGCAAGAAGAAGTTTTATTACAATAATGAAAAATAAAAAAATTCCTGATAAGGTCATTATGAGTTATACTGGTCATAGAAGTTTAGAGGTTTTCAACAAGTATTATAAGCCTAATAATGATGATAAGCGTGACTTTATGGAAACAGTTTGGAGAATGGAAACAACGCCATTAAAGAAAGTAACGTAGATGAACAGACATAAAATGTTTTATATTGATGTAGTCAAAGAAATTGACTATTGTGGAACTAAGATTCATTATTTTGAAGGTAGTGTTTATGAAAAGCCTTTTCCAGTAAAGAGAAGCGAGACAAAACATACTTTAGAAAATTGTGAAAACTGTACAAGTCACTACAATTTATTAATTAAAGAATTTGGAGACTATCTGCAAAAGTTTCCAAATTGTTGTGAATATCATAGAAACCTCAACAAATTATCAGTTTTTAAATATTCAGATTTTTTGGATGCTCCAAAATGGTCTGCTCAAAAAATAATGTATAGTTACCATCATTTTATGGAATGGATAGATGAGGAAAATTGGTATAATGAAATAATCGATTATTTTGAATATTGTATTGATAGTTATGGAAGTGTTCCAGCCAAATGTGGTGAACCTTTCCAAATGAGCAACTATATCAATTGTTTACTACATTTATTAAAATCTGATTATATCCAAAATGATATTGAAAGTGATAACATTTCTAAAAAGGAGCTAACAAATAGAACTGAAAAGATAATAAGTTATTTAAATAACTTTTTTGATACTTACAATGATAAAACCAGAGATGTTAATTTACTGCTAACTAAGTACAATGAATGGTTCAAAATATTTCCTTTTGAAATGGAATTTTTTAAGCCTTTGAAGGAGAAGTACAAAATGACTATTCCAATTTTTAATGGTAGAAAAAAATATAATAAATATTTGGATGCTGAAATTAGGGAAATTCATACAAAAGAGAGTTTAGCTGAGGTACTGATTAATACTACAAAAAAAATTCTTTCAGAAATGAACAGTCTTTCACTTTATGAAAATGGAAGTCTTGACGATGTTGAAAAATTGCAATTAAGTCTAATATTAGAGAATAGGAGATTAAAATTAAAAGCACAAACATTAGTGCAAAATGAAAATGTTAAAGCTTATATTAAAACATTAAAAAATTGGTTTAAAGACGAAAAAGAATTTATTAAAGAAATAACGCCATATTTAGATAAAGCAAAAGCATCATCAAATAATAATAGACCAAATAGAACTGATATTGCTTACTTCATTTATTATCTCAAAGAAACAAAAGAACTTAAATTAGAAAATAGTTTTCCATCTGATAAAGCATGGACTGAGATTGGGAATTTACACAAGAAAAATTCAAAGAATATCCAACAGGTTTATAACTCTATTAGTAACAAGGTTGAAGAGCGTTTAAATAAGTCAAAGATTAACAACATTAAATATGTTATTTACAATATGCTTAATGATTTTCCAAAAGCTCAAAAATTAGCAAAAGATGAGCTTAAATTAGCTGAATTAAATTCATAGTACCTACTACATAGTTACTATTGATAAAATAAATTTGCTATAACTATTTCATTTGTTTCTGTATAATTTTAAATACAGGAACATGAATAATCCATTTGAGACAATCAATGAAAGATTGTCAAACATCGAATCACTTTTACTGGACATTAAGCATAAACCAGTAGAAGAAGATAAAAAGGAAAACCTTACCATTAAGGAAACCGCAGAACTTCTAAAGGTTTCAGAGCAATCCATTCACAATTACATTAAAAGAGGCTTTATTTCAGCTAATAAAATTGGTAGAATACTACTTATAAAAAGGTATGATTTAGACAAAGCATTAACTGAGGTTAAGTCTCTAAAGTACAAACGTTTGTAATCCTTTCTGTTATGAAATCAAAAGTAATTACTGGAATGGAATTCAATACATTGGCAGATAGCGAGACAAATAAAGCGAGACAAAGCTATGTTGTTGTTAATGGTGATGGCTCAGACCTCAGCTTAATGGATGCTATGCAAGGTAGAGCTAAACGTAAAACAATTACACAAACTATGATGCTCAAACTAATAGACCTTGCTAAAGAAAATGAAACACCAGAATTAGAAAAATCATTTTGGAATACTTACCATTGTCAAAATAATGTTATTACAGCTGATGGTAGGTTGTATGGCAAGTATTGTAAAAATAGATTTTGTACACTCTGTTGTAGTATTCGTAAAGCTGAAATAATAAACCGTTATTATCCTATTATTAGTAAATGGGAAAACCCTCAGTTCGTAACCATAACAATAAAAGCAGTTCAAGAGAGTAAACTCAAAAGTAGGGTTAATGGGATGATAAGAGGATTTAGAAAAATTAGTGCCAAACACCGTAAAAGATACCAACGTGGTACAGGCATTAAACTTGTTGGAATAAAATCTTTAGAATGTAATTTCAATCCAATTAAAAAGACTTATAATCCCCATTTACATATTATAACTGAAAATAAAGAAATGGCTGAGGTTCTTGTGAAAGATTGGTTAAAATTATGTACACCTGAATTTGCTTCAAGAAAAGGTCAAAAAATAATTCCAATTACTGATGTTGAAAAAAAGCTAATTGAGGTTATTAAATACAATACTAAAGTTTTTACTGAACCAGATATGAAGAAAAAACGATATGAAAAATCAAGAACAGCAAAGGTTTATGTAAAAGCATTGAATAATATTTTAATTGCCATGAAGGGTAAACGCATATTTGATAGATTTGGGTTTGATTTACCAAAAGAATATGGAAATCATTACATACCTGCTAAAGTCTTATTTTCCTTTAAGGATTGGCAATTTAATCTAAAACTGGGCGATTGGGAAAATCTGGAAACAGGCGAATTGTTAAGTGGTTATGAAATTACCCCTGAGTTAAAAGAAGTTTTAGATAATAATTTCAACTTAGATTTAAAATAGTACTGCTATTATAATAAAGATTTCTATTTTTATCTTCATTAAATCAAACTCTAATAAATGAAAATATACAATCATATAAAAACGGTTCTGGAACAAAACGAAAAGTTCTGTAAAGACGGTAAATTATTTAAAAATGTAGTGGTTGAGGCAGGTTTAAAGTTAGACCCAGAATTGCTTTCAATATTGCTTTCTGATGAAACTGCGAAGAAGTATTTTTTTACTGACGTGAACGGTGTGGCAGTTTTTGATAAAGTGAAGTTTCAAAAGTTTGTGAGTAATAAACAGTTTTTACCAGATAGTTACACCGCTTTTAAAAACAAGATAGGCTTAACCGCCAATGGCGAGTATTTAACCGAAGCCAACGAAGTAGTGTTAGACTTCCCATACAAAGATTGTGTATTAGAGGGCGGACAGACTAAAGACGACCAAAAACGACAAGAGATTTTCTGGAACGAAACCCTTGCACCCGATGAGATAGACCGCCTGTTTGAACCCAAAGTATTAACCAACTGGAAACGCTACGACAAAGATGGAGAACACGAGGTTAAGAGTATTTCTTTAGATGATAATCTAATTATAAAAGGGAACAATTTAATTGCCCTACACTCACTTAAAAAGGTGTACAAAGAAAAGGTTAAATTAATCTATATAGACCCACCGTATAATACGGGTAAAGATAGTTTCCAATACAACGATAGTTTTAATCATTCTGCGTGGCTTACGTTTATGAAAAACCGTCTTGAAGTTTCAAAGGAACTTTTATCAAAAGATGGAGTGATTTTTATTTCAATTGATATTAATGAACAAGCATATTTAAAAGTGTTGTGTGATGAGATTTTTAAAAGAGAAAATTTTGTAGGAGAAATAATTTGGGAAACAGCAACAGATAATAATGCAACGCAAATTTCTATTGAACACGAGTACGTCTTATGCTATGCGAAAGATAAGGTTCTGCTTCCTAAATGGAAAATAAAATCTGAAAAGGCAGAGTATATTGTTAATAAATACAATGAATTGAAAAGGGAGTTTGGAGATGATACTGATATGATTGAGAGTAGATTGAGAAGTTGGATTAATGCTAATAAAAAATCTAATGAGTTTGATTTATCTGGTGTGTCTCATTACAGCTATGTAGATGATAAAGGGGTCTTTTATCCTGGTAATTCAGCCAATACAAAACCAGGTGGATATACATTTGATATTATACATCCTGTAACAAAGAAAGTATGTAAAAAACCAGATAATGGTTATAGATGGCCAGAGACCACATTTTGGGAAGCTGATAAAAATGGAGAGGTTTTATGGGCGGAAGATGAAAACGGGATACCAAAGATAAAGAAGAGAATAGAAACAGCTACGGAGTTGCTTAAAGGATATTTTTATGAAGATAATCGGAAGTCAACAAAAGCACTTACAAAAGCTATGGGAAAAAAAGTATTTGACAATCCAAAGTCTATTAATTTATTGAAGAAAATAATTAAATTTTCTACTAATGAAGATGATATAATTTTAGATTTTTTCGCAGGAAGCGGTTCAACTGCCCAAGCTATTTATGAAGTAAATAAAGAGAACGAGAGTAATAGAAAATTTGTTTTAATAGAACAAATGGATTACTTGAATATTGTAACCATACCCAGAATACAAAAAACTACAAAAAGTACTTTTAATTATGCAGAGTTAGCCCCTTTAAATGCTCAGTATCTTGAAGAACTTAAAGATTGCAATGATTACGATTGTATCAAAACAATAGCGGAAAAGATATTGAAAAGCTCTTTTATTTCTACTTCTATAACTGATGAAATAATTGAAAATATAAAGTCAATTAATAAAAGTGATTATGAAAGTCTAAAAAAATTAATGTTTGAAATTTTAGACAGCAATAATTTCTATGTTTCTGTATCAGAAATTAATGATACGGATTATCAAATTAGTGGTGAAGCAAAAAAGAATACTCAAAAATTTTATAATCTATGAAGTTAGTTAATTATAGAAAGGAGACTTCGGAAAGAAGCGATGCCTTAAACTGGGTAAAACAAAAATTGATAGAGGACACAAATTATCATTTTGAAAGTATAGAGGGTTGTAATCAGAATGCTCAAAATGTAGTTACTCACTTACTTGAGAGAGCAAGAGTTGATATAGTTGAGGGAGACTTTAATTTAGAGGAAGTAAGACGAAATATAGTATTGTTGGAAACGGAAGATAGATTAAAGCGTAAAATAAATTTTGCTCTAAAATTTGATATTCCATTATCTTATGTTCTTTATAGTGATGAAGAAGAGAAAGTGTATTTATTCAACATAAATTCATTAAATGATTTTCAGTTTGACCAACAGTTTAACTCATATAAAGAGTTTGCAGATTGGATTTCCGAAATTAAAGGATGGAAGTCGTCTAAATCATTTCGTGAAAGTGATGATTTGCCATATTTTGATAAGCAATTAAGAAAGCATAAAACTCCGTGGCCGACAAATATTGATTGCTTTTTTACTGATAGTGAAAATAACCCTATTGGAATAATTGAATACCAAAATGCAGATAGAGTTGGTGTGAAAAATCATTGTAACAATGACTATTTATTATGTAAACAATCATATACAAATCAATGGGGGTATCAAGCCTATCATGATGATATTAGGCGTTGGACTTCACAAGAAATTTTGAGGGTTCAATCTGGATTAGATTTTTACATATTTACTTGGCAAACAACAAACAAAGATTTTATAGCGAAAAAGGTTTATCATGTTTCTATACCATTTTTTCCAGAAAATAAGAACAAAAGCGAGTATTGGAAAAATGTTGATGGTTACAAAAAGAATATGAATTTATATGCTAATAATAAAGATGAAGTAGCCTATAAAAAAATCGTTAACAATGGTCAAACATTTAATTTTATTAAAGAAAATCAAAAATTACAACAAAAAATAAATCATCCGCCTTTATATTTTGATGATATGACCTTTCCCTCTATCTATTATAAAGCAAAGGTTTTACAAGAAAATGGAGAGGGGCAATTAATAGAAATATTTAATAAAATTATTGATAAATAAATATGCAACCATTAGAACAAACGCTTACAACTTTATATTCGGTTAATGTAATTCCCAAAGGTG
This sequence comes from uncultured Weeksellaceae bacterium, assembly GCA_964554275.1. Classification (GTDB taxonomy): domain Bacteria; phylum Bacteroidota; class Bacteroidia; order Flavobacteriales; family Weeksellaceae; genus Moheibacter. The sequence goes on along the minus strand of CAZKOC010000001.1, from coordinate 11,833 downwards.
TAGAGCCACATATAAAAAACAACTTGAATGGCAAGTTTGAGTTACGCCCTTACCAGATAGAGGCGTTTGAGCGGTTCAACTATTACAGCACCCAGTACCCAAACAAAAAGAAGCCTTCGCAATTGTTGTTTCATATGGCAACTGGGAGTGGTAAGACATTGGTAATGGCAGGGATAATTTTAGACCTATACGAGAAAGGGTACAGGAATTTTATCTTTTTTGTACATAGTAAATCTATTATAGAAAAGACCAGAGATAATTTTTTAAACTCGCTATCCTCTAAGTATTTGTTTAATGATACCATTTCGTTTTCAGACCGTAAAGTAAATATTAAAGAAGTAGAGAATTTTGAGGCGGTTAATGATGAAGATATAAATATTGTGTTTACCACCATTCAAGGGTTACATAGCCAGTTAAACACACCCAGAGAGAACAGTTTAACCTATGAAGATTTTGAGGATAAAAAGATTGTACTACTTTCAGACGAAGCCCACCACATAAACGCAGAAACCAAAAAAGGAAAGCCCACCAAAGATGAAGTTGAGGCAATTGTAAGTTGGGAGGGTACAGTAAACCGTATTTTCAATGCTAATCCAGAAAACTATTTATTAGAGTTTACGGCAACCGCAGACCTAAGCCACCCAGATATTAGTGCAAAGTATCAAGATAAGTTATTGTTTGATTATCCATTAAAGCAATTTCGTATAGATAAATATTCAAAAGAAGTGCAAGTATTACAAGCCGATTTACAACCTTTTGAACGTGCTTTACAATCGGTGCTTTTAAGCCAATACAGGCAAAAAGTTTTTGAAAACAATCAATTACATATCAAGCCTGTAATAATGCTGAAATCAAAGACTATAAATGAAAGTCAAGAGTTTTACAATGAGTTTGTTTCTGGTATCAATAGCTTAACCGCAAAGCAATTAGAGAAGATAAAGGCAGATACTTCCAACGCCATTATGAGCAAAGTGTTTAATTATCTGGATAAGAATAATATCACACTTGAAAATTTAGTGTTGGAGTTGAAAAATGATTTTTCAATAGATAAATGTATTGCCGTAGATAGCAAAAACGACAGCGAAGAAAAGCAATTGGTTATCAATAGCCTTGAAGATGAAAACAATGAGTACAGGGCAGTTTTTGCAGTTGATAAACTGAATGAGGGTTGGGACGTTCTAAACTTATTTGATATAGTTCGTCTGTATGATACCCAAAGTACAGGAGGAACGAACAAAGGCAAGGTTGGCAAAACAACAATGTCAGAGGCTCAATTAATCGGTAGAGGTGCAAGATATTGCCCTTTCAAAGTTTCAGACGACCAACCGCTTTACAAAAGAAAGTATGATGATGATATTGAGAACGATTTAAGAATTTGTGAAGAGTTGTATTATCATTCCGCTCATAATCCAAGATATATTTCTGAACTGAACAAGGCATTACAGCAAATTGGTATCAAAGCACCAAAAACCGTTCAGAAAAGATTAGTGTTAAAGGATAGTTTTAAGGATACAGATTTTTATAAGTCTGGTTTGGTTTATGTAAACAAGCGTATTGCCAATGATAGAAAAGATATACATGAGTTAGACCAATCCATTAGAGAAAAGATATACAAAAAGAAATTTGTTACTGGGAAAGCCTCTGTTGGTGTTTTGATTGATGGCGAAGAAGCCAAACAGTTAAGCAATGATACTAAAATACACGACCTAAATAGCTTCTCTAAGCCCATTATACGCAAAGCACTTAACAAACTACCATTTTACAGATTTAGCAACTTACAGCGTTATTTTCCGCACTTAAATTCAATGTCAGAGTTTATCAATGATGATAAATTTTTGAATACGGTAAAAATTGAGTTTACAGGAAATACAGAGCAAGTACAAAACCCAACCAATGAAATGAAGTTGGAAGCTACTGTAACCGTTTTAGATGAAATATCTAAACTTATTTCGCAAGGTTATACGGAATACAGAGGTACGAAAATGTTTTATGCCGAAAGTGTGGCTAAAAAGTTTGGTGTCGAAAATGGCGTTAAGGTGTTGAATTTTTCCATTGATGAAGAGAACGACAATGGCGGTATTGGTATTGGACAATCTGAAACGGTTAATCAAGATTTGTACATTGATTTATCAAAAGAAGATTGGTATGTATTTAACGACAATTACGGAACGTCAGAGGAAAAATATTTGGTTAAGTATGTGAAAGGTGCTTACCAGTCCTTAAAGGAAAAATACGAAGTGTATTTGTTGAGAAATGAAAAGCACATAACTATTTACACTTTTGATGAGGGATTAGCCTTTCAGCCAGATTTTATTTTGTTTCTGGTGGAAAAGGAAACCAAAAAATCATTGATTTACCAAGTGTTTATCGAGCCAAAAGGAGATGACAGATTAAGCAACGAGGACAGCCAAATTAAAGAGAAGTTTCTACGTCAATTAGCCGATAGTAAGTATCAGTTAGACGTTCTGTTTAAGAGCAAAGAATATAGGTTGATGGGTATGCCTCTTTATAATGAAGCCCAGAAGAAATTAGAATTTCATGAGTCTTTCAAAGATTTGTTTTAAAATAAAGCCATTTGAGAGATAAAGATTTTAAAAATTTAGAGCATAAAAGTGAAAATTACTTTCCATTTTCGTCTGGAAAAATTATTCCTAACACAAAATATGCGCCTGATTATTCACTAACCAATCATAATGGTGAGTATTTAATTTTGGAAAATGAAAATTTACCAAATAGAAAGCCAATTTTAGCAAATATATTAAAGGCAGGTATTTTTTTGTCAAATGAAAGAAAAGGGATATTAGTAATTGTTATTAAACCTAAATCTTCTTTAGTGTCTTATATTAAAAACTCAATTGAATACTTTAATTGGATAAGGATAAGAACGAATTTAATAGATGTTTTCTTTATTGATAATGATAAATATATTAAGAATAACAGGCCTATTCAATTATTATCAAAAGAGTTCTTAGAAAACTCTATATCACTTAAAAACTTTAAACATTAACTCATATTACTGTCAGCTATCTTGTCAACTAAAATAATAAAGCCTTGTAAATCAAAAGATTACAAGGCTTTTTGCGGAGAAAGAGGGATTCGAACCCCCGGAGGTGTTACCCTCAACAGTTTTCAAGACTGCCGCAATCGACCACTCTGCCATTTCTCCAAGTGGAAACCAAAATCGTTTCCTTATTTTGTGGGTGCAAATATAAATCTTTTTATCAATTCAGCACAAGACTATAAAGAAATTTCCACTGTTGTTGCCAATAAATCTTCTATATCTTCCCTTTTGCGAATTAAGTAATCCTGATTATCAATTAATAAAACTTCTGCCGGACGAAATCTTGAATTGTAGTTTGATGCCATAGAAAAGCAATAAGCTCCCGCATTTAGAAAACACAAAATATCTCCTTCGCTTATTTCGTTGATTTTACGGTTCGAACCAAACGTATCCGTTTCACAAATATAGCCTACAACAGTATAATAACGATTTCTTCCTTCAGGATTAGAAATGTTCAGAATTTCGTGGTGTGCATTGTAAAACATGGGGCGGATCAAATGGTTAAATCCACTGTCAATACTTGCAAAAACCGTTGACGTCGTCTGTTTAATCACATTTACAGATGCCAAAAAGAATCCCGCCTGGCTTACCAAATATTTCCCGGGTTCGAACATCAGAGTCAGTTCTTTGCCATATTTCTTCTGAAATTTATTGAACCTCTCTCCCAGCCTTTCACCTAAATATTCAATATCGGTTTCATCCCCGTTTGGATAATAAGACACTTTGAATCCACTGCCAAAATCCAGATATTCCAAATATTTATAATCCTTAGCAACCTCAAACAAAATTTCCGCACCTTGTAAAAACACATCTATATCCAGGATATCAGAACCCGTATGCATATGTATTCCGTTGATTTTCAATCCGGTATTTTCAACCATTCTTTTTACCAAAGGCATTTGGTGGATGGATATTCCGAATTTGGAATCAATATGCCCCACCGAAATTTTAGAATTTCCTCCGGCCATGATGTGCGGATTGATTCGGACGCAAACCGGATATTCAGGATATTCATGACCAAAATGTTCCAAAACGGAAATGTTGTCAATATTAATTTTCAAACCCATATTCACAGCCATTTCGATTTCTTCAAAAGAAACCCCGTTGGGTGTGTAAATAATTTCAGACGGTTCAAATCCGGCTTTTATTCCGATCATTGCTTCCTGTATGGAAACCGTGTCAAGCCCTGCTCCCAATTGTCTGAAATACTTTAAAATATTCAGATTTGTATTCGCCTTACAGGCATAATTCAGCTTAAGCTTCTTGACAGATGAGAAAGCATTGGTCATTCGTTCGTACTGCAATTTCATGATTGCAGTATCATAAACATACAAAGGCGTACCATACTTTTGTGCTGCTCCAAGCAGTCTTTCTCTGTCAAAATTCATTTTATTCGTAAAATTTAAAGTGAACTGCAAAAGTAGGAATTTCAATTTTATAATCCTTCTATGATTTTTACTTGTGCTTTTTATTTCCAGTCTTTTATTTAAAATTCAACATTCAAAATAACAATCAGCATTTTTTCATAAATTGCAGACCTAATTTATTACGAATAAAAAAACGTAAAACATGAAATCATAAGATTCCGTGTTACAGTTAAAAAACAAATAAAATTTTAAACATGAAAGAAGTTGTAATTGTATCTGCCGTTAGAACACCTATGGGTTCATTCTTGGGCGGATTATCATCTATACCTGCCGTAAAGCTCGGTGCGACTGCCATCAAAGGCGCAATGGATAAAATCAATTTAGACCCGTCCTTGGTTCAGGAAGTTTACATGGGTAACGTATTGCAAGCGGGTGAGGGACAAGCTCCTGCAAGACAAGCCGCTTTGGGTGCGGGAATCCCAAATACAGTCCCTTGTACAACTGTGAACAAGGTTTGTGCTTCGGGGATGAAAGCGGTAATGTTTGCTGCGCAGGCAATCAAATGTGGGGATGCTGATATAGTAGTTGCCGGAGGAATGGAAAGCATGTCTCAAACGCCTTTCTACAGCCCAAACACACGTACAGGAAATAAATTCGGAAATACGGTTTTGATTGACGGGATTTTCAATGATGGCCTACAGGATGCTTACAACAAGGAAGCAATGGGAGTTTCGGGCGATAAAACTGCTGAAAAATACGGTTTCACAAGAGAACAACAAGATAAATTTGCGATCGGTTCTTATACCAAATCGGCAAATGCATGGAGCGAAGGGAAATTTAACGAAGAAATTGTCCCGGTTGAAATTCCGCAAAGAAAAGGTGACCCTGTTCTGTTCAGTGAAGATGAAGAATACAAAAATGTAAATTTCGCAAAAGTTCCGGAATTGCGTCCAGCCTTTACAAAAGAAGGAACGGTAACCGCTGCAAATGCTTCCACTTTAAATGACGGTGCTTCTGCATTGATTTTGATGTCCAGAGAAAAAGCAGATGAGTTGGGAATCAAACCTTTGGCAAGAATTGTTTCTTACGGTGATGCTGCACACGAACCGGAATGGTTTACTACGGCACCTGCAAAAGCAGTTCCGGTGGCTTTGAAAAAAGCTAATTTAAATGCCTCTGATATTGATTTCTGGGAATTCAACGAAGCTTTCTCGGTTGTTGGTTTGGCAAATATCAAATTATTGGAATTGGACAGCGAGAAAGTAAATATGAACGGTGGAGCGGTTTCATTGGGACACCCGCTTGGAAGTTCAGGTTCCAGGATTTTGGTAACGCTTATCAATGTCCTGAAACAAAATAACGGAAAATTCGGCGGTGCCGGGATATGTAATGGCGGCGGCGGTGCTTCTGCTATGATTATAGAAAATTTATAAAACCAGTGAAAAACAAAAAAGCGGTGATAAGGAAAATCTTACCACCGCTTTTTTATTTTCGTTATCCAATATTGATTTGACAATATAATTTACAGTTTTATAGTTTAAATGTCAATCCCCAAAATACACTAAAATTAATCGGGCCGATGTCTTTTCCATAACCGGGAATTACCAATGGATCTATATCTTCCTGCTTTTTGCTTCCTACATAAATTTCGGGTCGTATAGATACATCTGCATATAAGTTCCCTAATAATTGAATCCTGCCTCCTCCAACAATTTCAACCCAATAAGCACTTACATTTTCTACAGGAAGGCTTCCGTAACTGTCAACCTGATTTCCCGATAACCTGATGGGATATTGATTTACGGTTTGTTCGTACATGGCATACGCAATCCTCGCCCCGGTATAGAAACCGTTTAAGGGGTTTTGGTGGTCTTGTGAAATAAACCAATTAAATCCGAGTTTAAAATAAAGTCCGTCTACGTCTATGTTCCAGTCCAATTCATCATAGATGTTTTTTTCATATCCTACTTCTGCAACTGCATTCCACTTTCCCTTGATGCGATAAGAAATCATCGCCTGACCACCTTGCTTATCTGTAAAGGCGGACATTACCGGATTGAACAAATCTACTCCAATGAATAAATTTGCATTTCGCTTTTTCGGAAGCAAGCTGTCGGACTTTTCAGAAACTATACTACCAACGACAATGTTGATACTATCTTCCTGTGCCATCAAATACGTGACGGAAAAATTAGTTATTATAATAAATATACAGATTCGTAGCTGATTCATCTTCTAATACGTTTGATTCACTGGGTACTATGTTTTGTATTTCGTTGAAAGTGGTTTCGTAACCTAAATTTTCATACGTAATTCTGAAACCGCAGGCTTTGGAAACATAGCTGCTTTTGGGACTGTAATTTACAGTCAGGATATCCGGAATGCCGCTTGCACGTCTTTTAATCCTGAAATAGGAAACAGATTCGTCAAGGCCGCCTAAAGGCAATTTGATACTGTCTGTTACCGTCCACGAATAGAGGGTGTCAATTGCAGCATTATTTGCATCAATTCTTTCTATGAGCAGGCTGTCGATCAAATTTGTCTGCTCTGCGGCGTTTCTGGTAACTACGGTCAGATAAGGTGTTCCCTCTCCTACGCAAACATCATCTTCTTCACATGAAACTGCAAATATTGCTGTGAAAACTATTCCTAAAATTAAAATTCGTTTTTTCATCAATCTAAATCCATTTGACATTAGTTTGTTCAACTCATAAAGATGTCTCTTTCTGATTCAACAGGAAATTTTAATTCAATTTAAATCCTCAATTCTCTCCAAAAGTACAACATTTTCCACATGATGCGTCTGTGGAAACATATCTACGGGACGAACCTTTTTGATTTCGTACCGGTGTTTCATTAACTCCAAATCTCTTGCCTGTGTGGCTGAATTACAGCTTACATAAACGATCCGTTCCGGATTGATCCTCAAAATGGTCTCCACTACATTTTTATGCATCCCGTCACGCGGCGGGTCTGTAATGACTACGTCGGGGGTGCCATTCTGCTGAATGAAATTATCATCGAAAATATCTTTCATATCGCCACAATAAAAGGTGCAATTTGTAATTCCGTTTCGTTCAGCATTTTCTTTTGCAGCGTTTATAGCTTCCTGAACTGACTCCACTCCTACTACTTTTTTAGCTTTTTCGGAAACGAATTGTGCTATCGTTCCGGTTCCGGTATATAAATCATATACCAATTCATCGCCTTTCAAATCTGCAAAATCTCTTGTGATTTTGTACAATTCATAAGCCTGTGCCGGATTGGTTTGATAAAAACTTTTCGGACCGATTTTGAATTGCAGTTTCTCCATTTGCTCCATAATGAAATCTTGTCCGGAAAAAACCTGAACATCTAAATCATACAAGGAATCATTTCCTTTCGGGTTAACTGCATAAAGTAATGAAACAATCTGTGGGAATTTATCCTGCAGGTTCTGTAAAAATGCTTCGCGTTTTTCTTTTTCTTCTCGAAAGAATTGAACCAACACCATAAACTCTCCTTTTAAATTTGAACGAATCATCAAAGTCCTCAGAAACCCCTGCTGGTTGTGAAGATCATAAAATTCATATCCGTTTTCGTTGGCAAAACGTTTGGCCTCCAAGCGAATGGAATTGGAAGGCTCGGCTTGCAAATGACATTCTTTAATGTCAAGCACTTTGCTCCACTGCCCGGGGATGTGGAATCCCAACGCATTTCGATTGTAATTTTCTTCTGTATTCCTAATTTCTTCCGAAGTCAGCCAACGGGCGTTTGAAAAGGAATATTCCAATTTATTCCGGTAATAATAATCCTGAGCAGAACCCAAAATCGGGGAAATTTCCAGATCTTGGAATCCACCGATTCTTTTCAAGTTGTTCTCAACCTCATCCTGCTTGAATTTCAATTGGGTTTCGTAAGACATATTTTGCCATTTGCAACCACCGCAAACACCAAAATGGATACATTTAGGATCTATCCTGTAAGGTGATTTTTGTAAAATTTCGGTTGCTTTCCCTTCCAGGTAACTGCTTTTTTTCTTGTAGACATCTACGTTTACAATATCTCCGGGAATAGCGTTTTTTACCAATACGGTTTTACCGTCAGATGTTTTGCCGATGGAAACACCTTTTGCTCCCGCACGCAGGATTTCTATATTTTCGAGAAAAATGTTTTTTCCTTTTTTTCTTGCCATGGCGCAAAGGTAATTCTATTCAAATTTAAATTCATCTTTCCGCTAAAAGTTTAGTAATTTTGAAAGTATGAAAGCACTTATAATTGTTGATGTACAAAACGATTTTTTAGAAGGCGGAGGTTTAGCCGTCCCAAATGGAAATGAAATAATTCCTGTCATCAATAAACTCCAGGATGAATTTGAACTGATAGTTGCCACCCAGGACTGGCATCCCATGAATCATAAAAGTTTTGCAGTCAACCATCCCGGTAAAAAAGAATTTGAAATAATTGATTTAAATGGATTGCCACAAGTGCTTTGGCCGGTTCATTGTGTACAGGGAAGCTTTGGGGCTAAATTCCATCAGGATTTGAATATAAGCCAGATTGAAGCGATTTTCCGGAAAGGAATGGATACTGAAATCGACAGTTATTCAGGTTTTTATGATAATGGAAAACGGAAAAATACCGGAATGTCGGGATACCTGAAAGACCGAAATGTTTCAGAAGTTTTTGTTTGCGGGCTGGCAGCTGATTATTGTGTTTATTTTACTGCTAATGATGCGTTGGAATTAGGTCTACAGACAACCATAATAGAAAATGCCGCAAAACCGATTGATCCCGGAAACTGGGAAATATTGAAATCGGATTTCAGATCAAAAGGAGGGGTGGTTTCTTAAATTTTAAACTGAATTTTTCTCCCAGTTCCCAAAAAAGCAAAATTTATCCAAAAACAATCAAAAATTACTCTTAATCTTATAAATTTCATAAGAATTAGTGGTTTGAGTACCTTTAATTATTTTCAAGTTTATATTTTTAAAATTCATTTATACACTTTTCACTTATGAAAAACTTATCTTTCCTTTTGATGATTGCTATCTCTTCCGGTCTTTTTGCTCAATCGCCCCATATAGAATGGCAAAAATTAATAGGCGGTACTCAAGCCGACATGGGACGGAAAATCAATTATTCTCATGAAGGAGGTTTGATTTTATTCGGTTACTCTAAATCCGGTAACGGGGATTTTGATGATAATCATGGTTCTGATGACTTTATGGTCGTTAATACTGATCTGGAAGGAAACATTAACTGGACAAAAAACTACGGAGGCGGAAATTCAGATATAGGGAAGGAATTTGTCCTTACTCCGGATGGGGGATATATTTTACTGGGGGATTCCCGTTCTTCGGGTGGAGATATTTCTGACCCACTTGGCTTAGATGATGTCTGGGCAGTAAAAATTGACGGAGCGGGAAATTTGATTTGGGAAAAATCCTATGGTGGATCGGGAGAAGATTCCGGCAGCAGCATTAAGGCCACCCCTGACGGAAACTATCTCATAGCCGGATTGACCCGGTCAAATGACGGAGATGTTACCGGCCAGCATGGCACCAATACAAACGATACATGGATTCTGAAAATCGATCCGGATGGAAATATAATCTGGGCAAATTGCTACGGTGGCAGCGGGAGCGAATTCCCGATAGATGTTTTTGTTACACCTGAAAATGAATATATAATCACGGGCCAAAGCACCTCAACCGATGGTGATCTGTTAGGAAATTACGGGGGCAATGATGTTTGGTTATTAAAATTAAATTCAAGCGGAGATATTATTTGGAGTAAAAATTATGGCGGTAGCTGTGACGAATATTCACGAAGCATCAGACCTACGTCAAACGGTTATTTAATTTCCAGTTATTCATGTTCAGACAATTTTGATGTTAGTCAAAACAACGGGGAATTTGATTATTGGATTTTTGAAATTGATTTTGACGGTGAAATAATTTGGGAAAAATCATTGGGAGGATCTGATTGGGATGTTGCGTTCTCAGCTGAACCAACTGAGTCCGGAGGGTGTATTGTCTTGGGCTACAGTAAATCAAATGACGGAGATATCTCCGGGAATTATGGGAATTATGATGCATGGATAGTAGAACTTGATACAAATAAAAATTTGCTGTGGGAAAAAAATTTAGGTGGTTCAGGTATTGAAAGAATATGTGATTTTTTAAGACTGGATGACAGTTCTTTGCTGATCATAGGTGATACCGGATCAAATGATTTTGATATAACCGGCAATAACGGCTCTTATGATTTTTGGTTGATGAAATTGAGTCTTTCAGAGATGGAAACCAATGAAATTATTAAAGAATCTGCTCTTTCTGTGTATCCTAATCCTTCTGAAAATTATATAATAATTGATTCAAAAACAGATATTTCTTCCGTTAAGATTTATTCCATGTCGGGGCAATTGATAATGGAGAATACAGTCTCTTGTGAAAAAAATATACGTTTAAACATTTCAAAATTAATTAACGGAAATTACATATTGATCACAGAAACAGCAGATGGGAGAATTCACTCTAATAAAATTTTAAAAAAATAATCGCTTTGTATTAGAAGACTATTTAGCATTTCATACAAAGCTAAAAAATAGAGAAATCTAAGCTTGAAAAAATTATTTTACTAATCTTTTTTCAAATAGGAGATTCGCAATTGAAAATTTCTCAATTTAGAAGCTCCTTTGGGAGGCTATGGACTAAGTCCGGTTCATGACTTAAATAATTTCAATTCATCAAACTAGCAGAGAAAGCATAAGTCAATGAAAAGATTTTTCATGAGACTATGACGTTAATAGCTATCTAAATTAGGTTTAGGTGAAAAATAATCTATAAATGAAAAGTCCGAAGTTGATTTACTTCGGACTCTTGTTTTGTATTAAAAATGCAAAATTCTTATTTAAGACTTTTCGCTTTTTGAGATTCTCTGCTTACCGCATTTTTGTTGTCAGTAGCTTTTATTTCAGATTTTTTCGCTGCTGAAGATTTATCTGCGTTAGCTTTCTTTTCTGCTTCCGCTTGTTTTTGAGCTTCCATTTCCTGTGCTTTTTTCTGCTCTTTGGTTTGTTGCTCTACAGCTTGTTTTTCTGTTTTGATGTCTTCTTGTGATAAAGCTTTAGCTGATTTTTCCTGTGCAAATAAAACAGGTGCCACAGCCAAACTCAAAATTGTGATTATTTTTTTCATAATAAATTGATTTTTTAAATTAGACATTCAAATCTAACGATTTATTTTTATAAATAGAAATTAAAATTTACGCCTGCCTCTTAAAAAGAGTTAATGTTTTAAAATTAGGACAAAAAAATAAAAGAATGATAACATTCCTCTTCCACCTTAACCAATTAATTATTCATATTACAAAATGTCATTCTCTTTTAAATAAAAGCAAGCCTGTAAGCCGGATTCTGTAT